>JAYVKW010000175.1:0-6709 GCA_043768015.1 Gallionella sp. | reverse complement strand
GCAGAGGCGGTAGGACGTTCGCGCAGCGCGGCCAGTAATTTGTTGCGACTATTAAAGTTGCCTAAAGCCGTGCAAAGCATGCTGATGGAAAACAAGCTGGATATGGGGCATGCGCGCGCTTTGCTGTCGCTGGAAAGCGCGCAGCAGATATTGCTGGCAAATAAAATTGTGATGGAAGGGCTTTCTGTGCGCGAAGCGGAAAAGCTGGTGCAGAAGCAGACTCGCGAGCCGGAAAAAGAAAAACAAAAGAAAACGACCAAGCTTAGCCGCGACACACAGCGCTTGCAGGAAGAAATTAGCTCACATCTCGGAGCGCGCGTGGAAATCAAGCCGGGCAACAAAGGCGGAGGCAAGCTGGTCATAGCATATGCTAACCATGACCAGCTCGATGAATTCCTGAACAGGCTCAAAAAGGGCAAATAACTTGAGTAAAGTTGTCGGTGATGCGCAGCAACAATGTTTGACACCACCGGAAAACGCCGCTATCATCGCCGCGCTTTTTGATGTTGAGGCCAAAGAAAAAAAAATAGCACGCCAAGTTATCGTGTTGCAGATAGCGGTCACGCTGATTGGCGCAAGCATTGCTTACAGCATGAAAGGCACGCCGCAATTTGCGATAGCGGTGTTAAGCGGTGGGGGAGTATCCGTTGTCAACGGGACATTGTTGGCATGGAGAATGACTCGAGCCGCTTTGCATCCTGCCCGTGAAGCATATCATCCCCGTGACGTGCATCAGCAACTCCGGCTCATGTATTTTTACGCTGCCGAAAGGTTTTTGGTAGTCGTAGTCCTGCTTTGCTTGTGCATTGCAGTACTGAAATTATCGCCGCTTGCATTATTGGGTGGCTTTGTGATGGGTCAAGCGGTACTGCTAGTGGGCCGATTTTTTTTGAGTGGTTTTAAGACTGAGATAGTGACTAAAAATGTCTAGTGAAGCACACACATCAGCAGAATACATCAAACATCATCTACAGAATTTGACGTATGGCAAATTGCCCGACGGCGTCTGGGGGGTTGCGCACACCCCCGAAGAAGCCAAGGCGATGGGTTTTTGGGCTCTCAACCTGGATACGGTCATCATGTCTTTATTGCTAGGCACCTTGTTGATGTTCGTGTTCCGTCGTGCCGCCCAAAGTATTACCACCGGTGCCCCCAGCGGGCTGCAAAATTTTTGCGAGTGGGCGGTCGAGTTCATCGATACCAGCGTACGCGGATCATTTACAGCCAAAAATGACATGATCGCGCCACTGGCGCTGACCATCTTCTTTTGGGTTTTCGCGATGAATCTGATGGATCTGTTGCCGATAGATTATGTCCCGCTGTTGATGCATGAACTTAACATTCCCTTTTTTAAAGTAGTTCCAACCACTGATCCAAACGCTACGTTCGGCATGGCGATAGGCGTGTTTCTGCTGGTGCTTTATTACAGTGTCAAAATGAAAGGTGTGGGCGGATTCGTGGGCGAATTGACGCTGCAACCATTCGGTAAGTGGGGCATGCCGGTCAATTTGTTGCTGGAAGGTGTGAACCTGATCGCCAAGCCGATTTCTCTCGCGTTGCGTCTGTTCGGCAACATGTATGCCGGTGAAATGATCTTTATTCTGATCGCGCTGATGGGCGGCACTTGGGCAGGGATGGCTTTGGGCAGCGCTACCTTATATGGATCACAGATAGTACTGTCGTTGGGCTGGGCAATTTTCCACATCCTGATCGTCACTTTGCAGGCTTTCATTTTCATGACGCTGACCGTGGTCTACATGGATATGGCACACCAAGAACATCATTAACAACCGGTTTTATCAACTTAACTTTTTCAACCAGGAGAAATAAAAAATGGAAATGGCAAATGCACTGCTGTACATCGCTGGAGCACTGATGATGGGTTTGGGCGCGCTTGGCGCGGCTGTCGGTATCGGTATTCTGGGTGGTCGCTTCTTGGAGGGCGCTGCACGCCAACCAGAGCTTATTCCTATGCTACGCACCCAGTTTTTTGTGGTGATGGGCTTGGTTGATGCGGTGCCGATGATTGCGGTTGGTATTGCGATGTACGTTCTGTTTGCGGTGGCGCATTAATTCGCCATAAGCGACAACGCATAATTTAAGAAAGGTAGCTTGCATGAATATCAATGCAACTCTTCTCGCTCAGACCATCATGTTCGCGCTGTTTGTGTGGTTCTGCATGAAGTTTGTCTGGCCCCCCATCATGGCCGCGCTGGAACAACGCAAAAAGCAAATCGCCGACGGCTTGGCGAATGCCGAGCGGGCAAAGCACGATCTGGAGTTGGCCGCCAAGCGTTCCGCAGAAATTTTGCGTGAAGCGAAGGAAAAGGTCAGCGAAATTGTGAACAATGGCGAGAAGCGCGCCAGCGAAATTGTCGAAGCAGCCAAGATGCAAGCCAAGGTAGAAGGCGACCGCATCATCGCCGGCGCCAAAGCTGAAATCGATCAGGAAGTGTTCCGTGCCAAAGAGCAGTTGCGCACCCAGGTGTCGGCAATAGCGTTGGCTGGCGCGAGCAAAATCCTCGGTCGTGAAATCGATGCCAAGGCTCACAACGATCTGCTCGATAAACTGGTTTCGGAAATCTAAACGCCATGTCTGAAGCCATTACCACTGCACGGCCCTATGCCCAGGCGGCATTTGAAGAAGCGCAAAAGCTGGCGGATTTGAAAGGCTGGTCGGAAGTGCTCGTATCTCTAGCCGAGGCGATCTGCCATCCGGAAGTTCGTTCAGTCGTCACCAGCCCACGCGTTGCCAAATCGCAAGTCGAAAGCCTGATGGAGGGTTTGATGGGGGGGCAGGCAAAAATTCAACAGCGCAACTTTGTTCGGATACTGGTGGACAATCAGCGCTTGCTGCTGCTTCCGGAAATTGTTGCCATCTTTGAAGCACTGCGGGCGGAAGCGGAAAAGACTGTCAATGTCGTGGTTGATTCCGCGTTTGAATTGTCCGCCGCACAACAAGAAAAAATCATTAGTTCGCTGAAAGCACGCATGGGCCGCGAAATCAAGCTGGTCTGTAAAGTCAATAAAGAATTGCTGGGCGGCGTAGTGATTCGTGCCGGAGACAAGGTGATCGATGGTTCTACGCGCACCCGTCTTGGCGAAATGGCAAACGCCTTGGCTTGAGTAGACACATGGGCTTGATAGCAGACACATTGGCCTGATAAAAATTTATCAATGAGGAAATACAGATGAAGCTCAACCCATCCGAAATTAGTAATTTGATACGCAGTCGCATCGACAACTTCGAGGCGCTAACACAAGCACGTACCGAGGGTACCGTGGTCAGCGTCACCGACGGTATCGTCCGCGTACACGGGCTTTCCGACGTGATGCAAGGCGAAATGCTGGAATTCCCGGGCAACACCTTCGGTCTGGCGCTGAACTTGGAGCGTGACTCGGTAGGTGCGGTTATTCTGGGTGAATACGAACACATCACCGAAGGCGACACGGTCAAATGCACCGGTCGTATTCTGGAAGTGCCTGTCGGTCCGGAGTTGTGCGGACGTGTGGTAAATGCGTTGGGTCAGCCGATTGATGGCAAAGGCCCGATCAACGCCAAGATGTCCGACAAGATTGAAAAAGTCGCGCCGGGTGTGATCTCGCGTAAGTCAGTCGACCAACCCGTGCAAACCGGCTTGAAGTCGATCGATTCCATGGTTCCGGTGGGTCGCGGACAGCGCGAGCTGATCATTGGCGACCGCCAAACCGGAAAAACTGCGGTAGCGGTGGACGCCATCATCAATCAAAAAGGTCAGAACATGACCTGCGTCTATGTGGCGATCGGCCAAAAAGCATCGACCGTGGTCAACGTGGTGCGCAAGCTGGAAGAGCACGGCGCGCTGGGATACACCATCGTGGTGGTCGCGACCGCTTCGGATTCAGCCGCGATGCAATTTTTGGCGCCCTATGCCGGTTGCACCATGGGCGAATATTTCCGCGATCGCGGTGAAGACGCGCTGATCGTTTACGACGATTTGACCAAGCAAGCTTGGGCATACCGTCAAATCTCCCTGTTGTTGCGCCGTCCGCCCGGTCGCGAAGCCTATCCCGGCGACGTGTTCTATCTGCACTCCCGTTTGCTGGAGCGCGCCGCGCGCGTGAATGCCGACTATGTGGAAGCGTTCACCAAGGGCGCAGTCAAAGGAAAGACCGGTTCGCTGACTGCTTTGCCGATCATTGAGACGCAGGCGGGCGACGTATCCGCTTTCGTACCGACCAACGTGATTTCGATCACCGACGGCCAGATCTTTTTGGAAGCGGATTTGTTCAATGCCGGTATCCGTCCCGCGATCAACGCCGGTATTTCGGTGTCGCGCGTGGGCGGCGCAGCGCAAACCAAAGTCATCAAGAAGCTGGGTGGCGGTGTGCGTCTGGCACTGGCGCAATACCGTGAGTTGGCGGCCTTCGCGCAGTTCGCCTCGGATCTGGATGAGGCGACCCGCAAGCAATTGGAGCGCGGCCGTATGGTTACCGAGTTGATGAAGCAGTTGCAATATGCGCCGTTGTCGGTTGCCGAGATGGCGGTCACACTGTTTTCGGTTAACAAAGGCTATTTCGATGACGTTCCGGTGAATAAAGCGCTGGCGTTTGAGTCAGTGTTGCACGCTCACTTGAAATCCAACAACAAGAGCTTGATGGACACGATCGAATCCAGCAAGGATTTGTCCGCCGACAATGAAAAATTGTTGTCTGCGGCGATCGAGAAATTCAAAACCACAGCTGTTTACTGATATAACGACTAGCCATCCCACTAAGCAACCTAAAATCGGTTGCCAAGTGGTTGGTTATAAGACGGGGTGAGAAATGGCTGGCAGTAAAGAGATACGCACGAAGATCAAGAGCGTAGAAAATACACGCAAGATCACGCGCGCCATGGAAATGGTCGCCGCTGCCAAGATGCGCAAAGCGCAGGATCGTATGCGCGCGGCCCGCCCCTACGCAGAAAAGATTCGTGCTGTGGCTGCCCATCTGTCGCGCGCCAACCCTGAATATAAGCACCCCTTTCTGGTGAAGCGCGAAGGGATCAGGAACATAGGCCTGATCGTGGTGACTTCGGACAAGGGTCTGTGCGGCGGATTGAATACCAACGTGCTGCGCCTTGCCGTGAATCGCATGAAGGAGTGGGAAGGCGAAGGCAAAGGTATCGTGGTGTGTCCTATAGGCAATAAGGGTATGGGTTTCATGTCGCGTATCGGTGCCAAGGTAAAATCACATATGACCGGGCTGGGTGATACGCCACATATCGAAAAACTGATCGGCGCCGTGAAGGTGATGCTGGATGCCTATACGGCGGGTGAGATCGACGCGATACATATCAGTTACAACCAGTTCATCAACACCATGAAGCAAGAGCCGTGCATGGAACAATTGCTGCCGCTGAGCGGTGAGCAGATGGGAACCGCCGAGGGCAGCTGGGACTATATCTATGAGCCGGATGCCAAGCAGGTGATCGATGCGCTGCTGGTGCGCTACATCGAATCTTTAGTTTACCAATCCGTCGTGGAGAACATGGCCTCCGAACAAAGTTCGCGGATGGTAGCGATGAAGGCCGCATCGGACAACGCCAAGAGCGTGATCGCGGATCTCAAGCTGATATACAACAAGGCGCGCCAGGCGGCCATTACCCGCGAAATATCAGAGATATGCAGCGGGGCTGCGGCGGTTGGTTAATATTCAAGGATAGCAGTAACACAATATTTATTTAGACGGGGTAACTCAAAAATGAGTCAAGGCAAAATGAGTCAAGGAAAGATTGTTCAGTGTATCGGTGCGGTGGTTGACATCGAGTTTCCACGCGATCAAATGCCCAAGGTATATGACGCGCTGACACTGCAGGCGGAAGCCGATTCGATTGCGGAGGCAGGTCTCACCTTCGAGGTGCAACAACAACTCGGTGATGGTGTCGTGCGTACCATTGCGATGGGTTCTTCGGATGGTTTGAAACGCGGCATGGCTGTAGTGAACACCAATAATCCGATCTCGGTTCCGGTTGGCGCAGGCACATTGGGTCGCATCATGGACGTGCTGGGCCGCCCGATCGACGACGCGGGTCCGATCCAGTGCGAAGAAAGACGCCCGATCCATGCCAAGGCACCGAAGTTCGATGAGTTGTCTCCTTCGGTCGATTTGCTGGAAACCGGCATCAAGGTGATCGATTTGGTATGCCCGTTCGCCAAAGGCGGCAAGGTCGGATTGTTTGGCGGCGCCGGCGTCGGCAAAACGGTGAACATGCTGGAGTTGATCAACAACATCGCCAAGGAACACGCCGGTTTGTCGGTGTTCGCCGGTGTGGGCGAACGCACCCGTGAAGGTAACGATTTTTACCACGAAATGTCGGAAGCGGGCGTTATCAAGCTGGACAACCTGCCCGAATCGAAAGTCGCGATGGTGTTCGGCCAGATGAACGAACCGCCCGGCAACCGTTTGCGCGTGGCGCTGAGCGGACTGACCATGGCGGAAAAATTCCGCGACGAAGGCCGCGACATCCTGTTCTTCGTCGACAACATCTATCGCTACACACTGGCCGGGACCGAAGTATCCGCGCTGCTGGGCCGTATGCCTTCCGCGGTGGGTTATCAGCCGACGCTGGCCGAAGAGATGGGCCGTCTGCAAGAGCGTATCACCTCGACCAAGGTGGGCTCGATCACCTCGATCCAGGCCGTTTATGTGCCAGCCGACGACTACACCGACCCGTCGCCCGCCACCA
>JAYVKW010000174.1:0-3079 GCA_043768015.1 Gallionella sp. | reverse complement strand
GTGATCCACAACATGCCCAACTCTTCCGGCTATTCGGACTCGAAAGGCATGTTCGCGGCGCGCAAGGCGATCATGCACTACTCGCAGCAGAAGAAAATTGCCGGGGTAGGGATGGACGATATCTTCATTGGCAACGGCGCGTCCGAGCTGATTACGATGTCGATGCAGGGGCTGCTGAATACCGGTGACGAGGTGCTGGTGCCCGCGCCAGACTACCCGCTGTGGACCGCAGCGGTTACGCTGGCGGGCGGCACGCCGCGCCATTATCTGTGCGATGAGCAGAATGAATGGATGCCCGATCTGGCCGACATGCGCAGCAAGATCACGCCGAATACGCGCGCCATCGTGCTGATCAACCCGAACAATCCTACCGGTGCGCTGTATTCGGATGCGCTGTTGCTGGAAATCATCGAGATCGCGCGGCAGCATCAGCTGATCATCTTTGCCGACGAAATCTACGACAAGATGCTGTATGACGGCGTGACCCATACCTCGGTTGCATCGCTGGCGGACGATGTGCTGTTTGTAACCTTCAATGGCCTGTCGAAGAATTACCGCGCTTGCGGTTACCGTGCCGGCTGGATGATCGTGTCTGGCAAGAAGAAGCATGCGCAGGATTATATCGACGGCCTCAATATCCTGGCGTCGATGCGCCTGTGTTCCAATGTGCCCGGGCAGTTTGCGATCCAGACGGCGCTGGGCGGCTATCAGAGCATCAACGATCTGGTGGCGCCCGGCGGACGCCTGTGCCGGCAACGCGATCTGGCGTGGCAACTGATTTCGGCCATTCCCGGCGTTAGCTGTGTGAAACCCAAGGCGGGCCTGTATCTGTTCCCGCGCCTCGATCCGAAGATGTACCCGATTGCAGATGACCAGAAATTTATACTCGAACTGCTGGAAACCGAGAAGGTGCTGGTGGTGCAGGGTACCGGCTTTAACTGGCCGCATCCCGATCATCTGCGCATCGTATTCTTGCCCAACACGGATGATCTGACCGAAGCGATTGGGCGTATTGCACGTTTTCTTGAATCCTACCGCAAGCGGTATGGCACACACTGAATGGATAGGGTATGAGTATGAAACCGATGAATGTGGGACTGTTGGGAATCGGCACCGTAGGCAGCGGTACCTTTACCGTGCTGGCACGTAACGCCGAAGAAATCAGCCGTCGTGCAGGACGCCCGATAAACATTACCGTGGTGGCCGAGCGCAATTTGGATCTTGCCAAGAATCCAGAACTTGCCAAGCGTTTAATAGAGGGGTCCTGCCGCGTGACCGACGATGCCTTCTCGGTAGTGAATGATCCGGATATCGATATTGTGATCGAACTGATCGGCGGCACCGGCGTGGCCAAGGAACTGGTGCTGAAGGCTTTGCACAACGGCAAGCACGTGGTCACCGCCAACAAGGCGCTGCTGGCGATGCATGGCAATGAGATTTTTGCTATCGCGCAGCAGATGCGCGTGATGGTCGCTTTCGAGGCGGCGGTGGCAGGCGGAATTCCTATCATCAAGGCTGTGCGCGAGGGCCTGGCGGCGAACCGCATTGAATGGATAGCCGGCATTATCAACGGCACCACCAACTTTATCCTGTCCGAGATGCGCGCCAAGGGCCTGAGTTTCGACACCGTGCTGAAAGAAGCGCAGCGTCTGGGCTATGCGGAGTCTGACCCCACCTTCGATATCGAGGGAGTGGATGCCGCGCACAAGATCACCATCCTTGCCGCGATTGCATTCGGCATTCCGATGCAGTTCGACAAGGCCTATATCGAGGGCATCTCCAAGCTCGACGCAATAGATATCAAGTATGCCGAACAAATGGGCTACCGCATCAAGCTGCTGGGTATCACCAAGCGCACGCCCGAAGGCGTCGAGCTGCGCGTGCATCCGACGCTGATACCCAGCAAGCGGCTGATCGCCAATGTGGAAGGCGCGATGAATGCAGTCGTGGTGCAGGGCGATGCCGTTGGTGCGACGTTGTATTACGGCAAGGGCGCGGGGGCAGAGCCTACCGCCAGCGCGGTGATTGCCGACCTGGTCGATGTCACCCGCATGCACACTGCGGATCCGGAAAATCGCGTGCCGCACCTGGCGTTCCAGCCGGGCCAGCTGGCTGATCTGCGCATCCTGTCTATGGACGAGGTGCAGACCAGCTACTACCTGCGTATGCGCGTTCAGGACAAACCCGGCGTAGTGGCCGACATCACGCGCATCCTCGCCGACGAACAGATCTCGATCGATGCGATGATCCAGAAAGAACCCGGCGAAGGCGAAGAACAGACCGACCTGATCATGCTCACCCACCTGACCCGCGAGAAGCGCATCAACGCGGCGATCAAGAAGATCGAGGCGCTGAAGGTGGTGGCGGGTAAGGTAAACCGTATTCGTCTGGAAGAGTTGGGGTAATGATATGGAGTGCGGCGACATGTCGCCGCTTTAAAAAGGCGCAACATGTCGCGCCAATACAAAGCGCGGCCATGCCCGCGCATTCCAAAGCTGTGCCGGAATGACGGTGAGGGGAGCATGGAAAAGTATAAAGTGCAGTTTGAGACATTGGACTGGCAGCCCGCTATATCGGGAACGCGATTCAAGGTCTTTCGCGAAGGCGCGAAGCAGGTTCGTCTGCTTGAGCTGACTTCCGAGTTCGTCGAGCCGGACTGGTGCGAGAAGGGGCATGTCGGTTTGGTGCTTAAGGGCGATTTGGAAATTGATTTTCGCGGGCGACTTGTGCGTTACCCGGAAGGCTCATGCATCTTCATTCCATCAGGTGCGGCAAGCGGACACAAGGCGCGTTCCATTGCTGCAATCACACAGCTATTTTTGGTCGAAGATATTTAGAAACAGGCGGTCATTCCCGCGCAGGCGGGAATCCAGTTGATCGAATCAGCCCCGTATAGCGGGACAAACATTGGTTGTCGGCTTCGCCGATTTTATTTTTGGCTGGATTCCCGCCTGCGCGGGAATGACGGTTACGAGAGCAAACTATGAAATATATTTCCACCCGCGGCAACGCGCCCGCGAAGACCTTCACCGAAATCCTGCTGGGCGGCCTGGCTCCGGATGGCGGCTTGTATCTGCCG
>JAYVKW010000173.1:0-8721 GCA_043768015.1 Gallionella sp. | reverse complement strand
TTGGCGGAAGCGGTGAGATTCGAACTCACGGAGGACTCTCATCCTCGCTAGTTTTCAAGACTAGTGCCTTAAACCGCTCGGCCACACTTCCTAAATTGTTGTTACTGCGCACTCGGGCGGCAGATTTGGCTATTTTGTGCCTTGCCAGCCCTTTGAGGCCGCGCATTTTGAACTAAGCAGCCGGGCATGTCCAGAAAACTTTGGAGTGCGGCGACGTGTCGCCGCTTTATCAAAGCGCAGACATGTCTGCGCACTCCATAACGTCAGTTGCGCACACAATCAGCCCAGTTGTTCGGTGTCTCATACAGCCGCACTTTTTCGAGGCGCAAGTGGTTGCCGTAAGTGTCCTGGTAAGCGGGAGCTAGGATATCGAAGGCTACTTGGGCAAGATTTTCTGCGGTCGGCACAACCTTGAGTATGACGGTCTTGTGATCCGGCAGGCTCGCCAGAAAATCGCACACCGGTTTGTCGCCGCGATACACCAGGAAGGCGTGATCCCACGCGTCCACCAGCTTTTCCTTGGCGATGCGTTTGACATCGGAGAAGTCCATCACCATGCCTTGTTCGGATAACCCCTCGTTGGTGATGATGTCGCCGGACAGGGTGATTTCAATCGCGTAGCGATGGCCGTGCAGGTGTTTGCACTGGCTGTTGTGGTTGGGGATGCGATGTCCGGCATCGAATTCTAGTCGGCGGGTGATAAGCATGTTGGTCGAAATCGGTTTAACTGGCGCGGATTATAGCGCGGTAGGATGGGCGGAGCGCAGCGATACCCATCAATTTGTTATCGCGGAGTGATGGGTATCGCTATGCTCCACCCATCCTACGAGATTTATGAAATGTCGAAAAATTTTGAGTGAGGCGAATAAATTCACGTTGCGCATGCTCGTCGTGAATCGTGCCATAGCGTAGCGCGCTGTATCTCGCGGCAAGATCATGAATGACATCGGCAAGTTCCGGGCGTGCCGAAGCGACACGTGCGGCATAGTCTTGCGCGCCTTCATGCGCGGCGCGCGGCAGTCCGGCCTTTGCCAGCTTGCGGCATAGCTTGAGCCATGCCGCTTGCACTTTATCCGGTTGATGCGCGAACAGATGGCGCAGCATGAACAGGGCAAATAGCGCGATCACAAGCCCTACGCTTGCCACCATGTTCAGGGCGATTTTTTGCCAGGTGACGGATTCCATGCCGAGGCGCGTCAGGAAAGCGAATTGGCGTTCGCTGTCGTAGCCCAGTACCCATTGGTTCCACTGGTTGGCGAGCGTGTCCAGATTAAAGCGCAGGTCGCGCATCCATTGCGGCGGATTACGCGCCATGAAGGGCAGGGCGGCATTGTTAGACACGGCGGCAGATAAACCGCGTTGCACCCGTTCCGGAGCGATGGCAGCGGTCGGATCGACGCGCACCCACCCGCGGTCGACCAGCCACACTTCCGCCCAGGCATGGGCATCGGATTGGCGCACGATGTAGTAGTTGCCGACATCGTTGAATTCGCCGCCCAGGTAGCCGGTCACCACGCGCGCCGGGACGTTTGCGGCGCGCATCAAAAACACGAAAGCCGAAGCGTAGTGTTCGCAGAATCCCTGTTTGGTGGTGAACAGGAAATCATCGATGCCGTTGACGCCAAGCAGGGGTGGTTCAAGCGTGTATATAAAAGCCTGCTTGTTGAAATAGGTCAGGGCGGCGTTGGCGATGGCGGCATCATCTTTACTACTGGCGCGCCACTCGGCAGCAAGCTGTTGCGCGCGCGGATTGAATTGTCTGGGCAACTGCAAGCCGCGCTGAAGCTGTCGCACCGCTTCCTGCAAGTTGGCGTGGTAAACCAGATTCGAGCGCGCCATATAGCGCAGTCGCGCATGGACCGGTTCTTTGTTCAGCACCTGAAAATCGTAACTGAGGGTGGCCGGCACGGAGAGTTTATTCGGTACGTCGAGCGCAAACAGCCAGGTCTTGTTGTGCGGCTCCAGCGTGATGACGTAATCAATCTGCTGATCGAGTTCGGTGAATTTCGGCGTGATGGTAAGCGCGGTATTGCCCGGTGTCCAGGTGCGTCCGTCGAAATCCCACAGCACCGGTCCGCGCCAATACATCTGGTCGCGGCGCGGCGGCTTGTCGTTGTAGGTAACGCGAAACGCAACCGCTTCCGACAAGCTCAAACGGCTCAAACTGCCCGGCGACATCTTGTCGTCCAGCCCGCTGCTGGAGTAGGCATCCTGCGGCAAACCCCACAGCGGGCCTTGTACGCGCGGGAACAGGATGAACAGGATCAGCGTCAGCGGAAGGGCTTGCAGCAGCAATATCGCGGCGATGCGCAGCCGCGGTTTGAGCGTGATGCTTTGTGCTTGCAGGTGTACCCAGGTCGTTACGATGACCATCAACGTGGCGAGCAGGTACAGCGCGGTGGGGATGCTTTGCGAATAAAAAAAGTTGGTGATGATGATGAAGCAGGCGAGGTAGATCAGCACCATCGCATCGCGCGCCGCGCGCAGTTCCATGAGCTTGAGCGCGGCGAGCAGCATCAACAGTGTGACGCCGACTTCACGTCCGAACAGTGTATGAAAGTTGATGGCGATTCCGGCTATGCTGGCGACGGTGATCAGCATCAACAACCAGCGTTTTGGCAGCGGGTTGCCGCTGTAGGTGAGATAGGCGCGCCACAACAGCAACGCGCCGCACAGCGTGCTGACCCACGGCGGCAGATGGTCGGCGTGCGGCGCGATGACCATCAGGATGCTGAGCAGCAGGCCGTAGATGAGGGATTTATTCATTGTGTGTTAGCTGTTTTTGTCCGAAAAACTTTTGGTGGAACAATTAGCCATTCCACTAGGCTGTCAAAAGACGACAGCCAAGTGGCTGGTTATGGCCGGGCACCCGTAGGAGCCCGATTCATCGGGCGATTCATTTTTGGTGAGTCAATCGCGCAACGAGTTGCGCTCCTACAGGGCGGATAGTGTTCGAGGTTTAATGGGAAAAAGAGATTCATGCTTGCGCTTGTTGCGGCAAATTGAACAGCGCAATCCTGCGCAAACATTCATCGCGGTGCGCGATGCCGTTATTGCTCGGCAATTCGCCATCCGGCAAGCGCAGCCCGTAGCGCAAACCTTGTGCCTCGGCATCCAGCACCCAGCGGGTCATGCGCGCCAGTTTCTCTTCTTCGCTGCGGTCTTGGGCTGCGGAAAGATCCAGCCACAACTCTTCGCCGAGCGGCGTGGTAAATTGCTTGACCTGTAGACCCCGTTCACGCGCATAGGCTTTCCAGGCTATGCGCGGCAAGGCATCGCCCGCAACGTATTTGCGCAACCCGGCGAAATCGTCATCCCCGGCTATGCTGCGCTTGCCTGTGCCATCCGGTGAATTGCCAAAAGGCAATGGCGCGTCGCTCAATGGTTTCGGATAGACCAGGCAGCGCGTATCGAAATGCAGATACGACCAAGCGTAAAACAGGCCGAGCGGGAATTCAGTGTACAGCGTCAAGCGACCTGTTTGCAGCCAGCCGCGCTGAGTGGCGGGTACCGGCAAGGCAATTTCAGTATCGTGTAATGTGGGGGCATCGAACCGTAGGGGCGTATGGCGATACGCCCAAAACGATTCGCCGCTCTGCACCAGACAAAGCTGATAACGCGACAACCTGCTGCGATTGTTGAAGTGCAGTAGGAATTGTGCGATCTCGCCGCTGAACACGGCATCGGCGCGACCGGCGCGGATCTCCAGATGTGCCAGATTGCGAAAGGCGTGCAGCATCGACATTACCGCCATCATCGTCAGCACAAAGGTCAGCACATAACCGAGGCTCAGGTTGTAGTTGATGTCGCCGAGCAGCATCAACACCAGCACAAAGGCGAGGGTGAATCCCTGTTTGGTGGGGATGATGAAAATGCGGCGCTGCGTGAGCGTGATTATTCCATGCTCGATTCTGGGGCGGAACAGCCAAGCTTTGAATCGTTGTCGGAGCGCGGCAAGCACAGCTTTATGGAATGGCGACCGCTTCGATCAGTTCACGCACCAGCAAATCGCTATTTTGCTTCGAGTATTCGCCGACCGCTTGCAGGCGATGGCTGGCCACGCCGGGCAGCACGGTTTGCACATCTTCCGGAATTACGGCGTCGCGCTCATCCAGCAATGCCCAGGCGCGTGCGGCGGAGAGCAGGGCGAGTCCGGCGCGCGGCGACAGGCCGTGCGTGTAGCGCGCCGCTTCGCGCGTATGGCGCAGGATGGCTTGCACGTAATCGAGCAGCGCGGGCGAGACGAAAATTTCCCGCGCACGTTTTTGCAGCGCGAGCAGTTCGCTGCTTTCCATTTGCGGGCTGAGTTGGGCGACGATCTCCCGCCTGTCCACGCCGGACAGCAAACCCCGTTCTGCGTGTGCGTCGGGATAGCCCATCTGGATGCGCATCAGAAAGCGGTCGAGTTGCGATTCGGGTAGCGCGAAGGTGCCGACCTGATGCGACGGATTCTGTGTGGCGATGACGAAGAACGGCGCAGGTAATGCGCGCGTCGTGCCTTCGATAGTAACTTGCTGTTCCTCCATCGCTTCCAGCAGCGCGCTTTGCGCCTTGGGTGTGGCGCGATTTATTTCATCAGCGAGGATCATTTGCGCGAAGATCGGGCCGGGATGGAACTCGAACTTACTACTGTCGCGCTGATACACCGACACGCCGAGGATGTCCGCGGGCAACAAGTCGCTGGTGAACTGGATGCGCTGGAACTGCAAGCCCAGCGTGCGTGCCAGGACGTGCGCCAGCGTGGTCTTGCCGACCCCGGGCAGATCTTCGATGAGCAAATGGCCGCGCGCCAACAGACAAGTGAGCGCCAGGCGGATCTGCTGCGGTTTGCCGAGAATGATTTGTTCGGCTTGGCGGATGACGTTGTTTAGATTTTGGCTCATGGATTTAGGGGGTAGGGGCGTATGGCAATACGCCCGTCTTAATTGTTGGTGAGGTAAAGAGGGCGTATGCCTTACGCCCCTACGGGTGCATGTTCATAACAAAATCGCCGCAACCACCTTGCGATCCTCCGCCACCAGTATATTGTAGGTGCGGCAAGCGGCGGGCGTGTCCATGCACTCCACGCCGATACCCGCATCGGTCAGTGCGCGATACAGGCGCGGATGCGGGAAGCGTTGTCGCGCGCCGGTGCCGAGCAGCAGCACGTCCGGTTTGAGCGCGAGGAAGTAGTCAAAATGCGCTTCGCTCAGTTCGTCGAAACTGGCGACAGCCCAGTCGTCGCGCACTTCTTCAGCAAGCACCACGATGCTGTGGCCATAGCGTTCGCCGCTGACCATGACGTGATCCGGGGCATGGGCGGTGAACAATTTTGTTTCGCCGGGATTGGCCAGATGCAATTTCAAAATAACCTCGCGAGTCGTGTCATGAGAGGGTGACGAGTTTAGGGGCTGGATGCAAGGCGCGTCAAACCGGAATGGTTAGATAATGCTGTTGGATAGCGCAGATTGGGTATCGCGCATCTCAAGCAATTTGGTTGCCTCAACGGCGGGCAGCGGGTTGCCGAACAGATATCCCTGCCCGTATTGGCAGCCGAGCTTTGCCAGACAAGCGGATTGCTCGACGGTTTCTATGCCTTCCGCCACAACTTTCAAGTTCAGCGACTTGGCCAAGCCGGCAATCGCAGTCACCACCGCAAGCGCGTTTTTGTCGTTGGGCAATTTGGCGACAAAGCTCCTGTCTATTTTTATTTTACTGATCGGGAAGCTGGTCAGATAGCTGAGTGATGAATAACCCGTCCCGAAATCATCGATCACGATACCCATACCTTGATCGAGCAGCAGACCCAGTAAATTAATGCTGTCGCTGGAGTTGTTCATCAGTATCGATTCAGTAATTTCCATTTCAAAATAACAAGGCTGGAGCCCTGCGTTTTTCAATGCCTTGAGCACGTCGTTGGCGAGATCATTCTGCTTGAATTGTCTCGATGAAAAATTGACTGATGTGAAGGTCTGGCCGAAGCGGTTAACCCAAGCCGCCGTTTGCATTGCCGCCGAATTTATCACGTGGCCGCCGATATCGATAATCAGCCCGATTTCCTCGGCTAAAGGAATGAAATCATCGGGCTGCACTATCGTGCCATCCTGTTTTATCCAGCGTGCCAAAGCTTCGAAACCAACGATTCTTCCGGTGGAGATTTCCACGATAGGCTGATAGTGGACGACGATTTCGTCATGCTCCAGGGAGCGCCGTAATTGCGCCTCGATGGTGATGCGATTTTTGTGGGTGAGAGACAAGTCGGCCCGATAGAACTGGAAGGTGTTCTTGCCCAGATTCTTGGCCTGATACATTGCGCTGTCTGCCTGACGTTGCAATGCCTCGCTATCCTCGCCATTGTCAGGGCAAATCGTGATGCCAATCGATGCGCCGATAAATGCTTCATGACCTTCGATAAAGAACGGTTGCCGCAGTGCCGTCAGGATTTTTCCGGACACGGTACTGATTTGCGAGATGCCGGTAAAGTCATGCATGATGATCGCAAACTCATCTCCGCCCAAGCGCGCGATGTAATCCTCCTGGCGCAACGCTCCGCGCAGCCGTTCGGCAACTCTCGCCAACAGCAAATCACCGGCGTGATGGCCAAAGGTGTCGTTCACATATTTGAAGTTATCCAGATCAATGAACATCAGCGCAAACTTTTCGAGATCATATTTGTAGTTGATCAGCGCCCTGTCGATTTGGCTGTTGAATGAGTTGCGGTTGGGCAGATTGGAGACAGAGTCAAAGTGCGCGATTTCAGAAAGCCTCTGTTCGATACGGCGACGTTCTTCCAGCTCTTGACGCAATGAATTTTCGCGCTTTGATAGCTCATCGAGCATTTGATTGAATACGCTGGCCAGCTCGCCGATCTCGTCCTGGCTGACGAGTGTCGCGCGTGCCGAGAAATCGCCGTCTTTACTGACTTTGCGCATGGCTGCGGTCAGGGACCTTAATGGCAGCGTAATGCTTTTTTGCAGCTTGGTGAGCAAGACGGCGATCAGCGTAAAGCTGAGCAGGCCAACCAGCAGAAGGGCGCCAATCTGGTAGGCGAGATGTGTATAGGCTTTAACCAGGTCCCAACGGATCGTTATGATGCCGATTTGTTTTTTGTCGGGAGAGACGCCCGGGACAGGCGATACAGTATCCAGCACCAGACTGCCGAAGTGGGCAGCCTTTCCATATTGCGATGGGTCGAAGCTGGGGCGCGCGTTAAAGGTATTATTTTCCCTTGCATAGCGGGCAAACAAATGGCCCGATTGGTCGTATATCTCAGCATGCAATACATCGCGGACTGTGCCTAAACCGTCGAGTATGCCCTGGGCCGCTTTAGCGTCATTAGACAGCAAGGCGGAAGTTACGTTTTGCGCCAGCATTGCGGATAGGGTGGCCGCATCTTTCTGGTAGTCATCCCGCAACGAACCATACATAAAAAAACTCATGCTGGATATCATCAGCAAAGTGATCAGGCTGACGATCAATAGGTTGATCATCCGCAGTTTTTTGCCTATCGGTAATTTGCGAAAGCGTATTTCCATGATGTTCGGTGCACCTGATTGGTGAGCTCAAATAGCTTGGAGCCAAGCGTCAGCGAGCATTGGGCTCAGTCTCCTCCGTGCGTCAGTCCCAGGTGTCGTCCATACCACGCTTCCTTGCCACCTAAGCAGCCTGCACCGGAATCTGTTCGCGTTGCGCGATGATGCGGTTGTGCTCGTCCACATAGACGAGTTGCGGGTGATATTTTTGCAGCTCCAGTTCGGAATAAATGGCATAGCTGGCGATGATGAGAATATCGCCCGGATTGGCCTTGTGCGCCGCCGCGCCATTCACGGAAATCACGCCGGAACCGCGTTGCGCGCGGATGGCGTAGGTGGTAATACGCTCGCCATTAGTGATGTTGTAAATATCGATCTGCTGATATTCCCTGATGTCGGCGGCATCCAGCAAATCGTCATCGATCGCGCACGAGCCTTCGTAATGCAACTCGGCGTGCGTGACATGCACCCGGTGCAACTTGGCTTTAAGCATGATTCTTTGCATAGGACACCTCTTATTTCAGTGGGCGCGGATTATACCAAAGGCAGGCAATCCACTGGTGAAACTATTAGCCATTCGACTAGGCCATCAAAAAACGATAGCCAAGTCGCTGGTTATACAAAACAAGTTTTGCGTGGAATTGACACTATCGCACCCTGCCGCCCAAGTAATCAATCAAAGCGCAATCAATCAATCAGACAAATTTCAATGTTATCCAGCAAGCGGGTACTGCCCAACCTGGCTGCCGCCAAAATCACCAGATCGCGCTGCGCCAGATCACATCCCACTCCGCTTGCCGGCAACAAATCCGACTGGTTGCGCACCGCCACATATTCCGCCCGCCAGCCTCTTGCAACAAGGGCTTCGACCGCTTGTTGCTGCAAGCGTTCAAAATCGCGCTCGCCTTGCAGGATGGCTGACCGCATACCTTGCAGAGTTCGATAAAGAAAAATCGCCTCGTCACGCTCTGCCGCGCTCAAATACTGATTGCGCGAACTCAATGCCAGGCCGTCCGCCGCGCGTACCGTCTCGCCGCCGACTACACGTACCGGAAAATTCAGTTGCGCGACCATCTGGCGGATGATATGCAGTTGCTGATAATCCTTCTTGCCAAACAGCGCGACCTGCGGCTGCACGATGTTCAACAGCTTCAGTACCACCGTCGCCATGCCGCGAAAATGTCCGGGCCGGGATGCGCCATCCAGTTCG
>JAYVKW010000172.1:0-9630 GCA_043768015.1 Gallionella sp. | reverse complement strand
TCTACCTCCATCCGACAAATGGTGGCTTTCACTCTTAAATCCGCCGGCTATACCGTTATTGAGGCGGCCGACGGCGTAGAAGGGTTAGCCAAGGCGAATGCCAATGCCCATGTCATTAATCTGGTATTGACCGACCAGAATATGCCCAACATGGATGGCTTGACCTTGATCAAAACTCTGCGCGGCCTCGCGCCGTTCGCGGCTACGCCGATTCTGATGTTGACCACTGAATCCAGTGATGCCATGAAAACGCAAGGCAAGGCTGCGGGTGCGACGGGTTGGCTGGTCAAGCCGTTCGACCCGCATAAATTGCTGGAAGTCGTCAAAAAGGTGATTGGTTAGCATCGGCTGTGCAGCCTGTAAATTGACGCATACTCCAGCCAGAGTTTCCCAAAACGTAACCTCAGGGAAAAGCCAATGCCCATCGACATGAGCCAGTTTTATCAGGTGTTTTTTGATGAAGCCGCAGAACATCTTGTGAGTATGGAAGCCTTGTTGCTTGCGCTCGATCTTGATGCCCCCGACGCAGACCAGGTAAACGCCATTTTTCGCGCCGCCCATTCGATCAAAGGAGGCAGCGGTACTTTCGGTTTTACCGACATGGCTGAAGTGACCCATATTTTGGAGACCCTGCTGGACCGCGTGCGCAAAAATGAAATCCCTCTCACGCACGATATGGTGGACGCCTTCCTGCAAGCGGGTGATGTGCTGCGCGGCTTATTGGAAGCACACCAGAATGGAAGCATCGCCGATGAGGCGCCATCAATAGCGATCTGTGTCAAATTGGAACGACTGGCCGATAATCCGAATGGGGACCGTGGACAGAAGACAGAGAGCAAGGGACAGAGCACAACGGCGATAGGGTCGTCGCCAACTTTCGCGCAGCATACATACCAAATCCAGTTCGCCAATACCCGCGCCGCCTTTCCCAGCGAAACACACCTCAATAATCTATTGGCAGAGTTGAGCAATATCGGCAACATAAATAATCAGAAAATAACCGCCGACACTGTGACGCTGTCGCTTACAGCACACACATCTGAAGCGAAATTGCGCGAAACCTTTGCATTCTTTCTCGAGCCGCAACAACTGACCGTGGCAGTGGTGGACAGCAACCCAAGTAGCGTTGTTGAGCAGGGCTATGGTTTTTTTGAGGAGTCTGAGGCAATCAAATCGGGGGTTGAGAATGCCGATGGCTATGGTTTTTTTACAGAACCAGAGGCGGTCAAATCCGGGGTGGAGAATGCCCAAGGCTATGGTTTTTTTACAGAACCAGAGGCGATCAAATCCGGGGTGGAGAATGCCCAAGGCTATGGTTTTTTCACTGAGGTTGAAAATCAGGCTCCTCAGCCAGCGCCAGTTAGGGCTGCTCGACATGATGATGTGCCGGGACGCCGCGCTGCCGACGGGGTGGCCGTTGCAACCGGAGGCGAAAGCTCCATCCGCGTCAGCGTAGGGAAAGTCGACAATTTGGTCAATCTGGTCGGCGAGTTGGTGATTACCCAAGCCATGCTGGCAGAAACCGTATCCAATGTGGATGCGGTATTGCACGAGCGTCTGGTCAATGGGCTGGCGCAGCTGGAACGCAACACCCGCGATCTGCAAGAGTCTGTCATGTCGGTGCGCATGATGCCGATCAGTCTCGTGTTCAATCGCTTCCAACGTGTGGTGCGCGACAGTGCGGTCAAACTCAACAAGAAAGTACAACTCAAAATTATCGGCGAGGGTACCGAGCTGGACAAAGGGTTGATTGAAAAAATCAGCGACCCGCTTACCCATCTGGTGCGCAACAGTCTGGACCATGGGATTGAATTGCCGGATGTGCGTATCGCCCAAGGCAAAGACCCGCAAGGCACCATTACCTTGCGCGCCGCGCATCAGGGTGGCAGCATCATTATCGAAGTATCGGATGATGGTGCAGGACTGGATCGTGAACTGATACTCGCCAAAGCCAGGGAAAAAGGCATGCCCGCCAGCGACAGCATGAGCGATGCCGATGTCTGGCAAATGATTTTCGCGCCCGGGTTTTCTACCGCCACCGTCATCTCGGAAGTTTCCGGACGCGGTGTCGGCATGGACGTGGTCAAGAAAAACATCGATAGCATCAGCGGTCGTATTGAAATCACCACTCAGCAAGGACAAGGCAGCACCATGGCCATCCGCTTGCCTTTGACACTGGCTATTCTGGATGGGTTATCCATTGCCGTCGGCGATCAGATATACATCGTGCCGCTGGGTTTCATCAGCGAATCCTTGCAGCCCAAACCCGCTGACATCAAGGAAATCAGCGGGCAAGGCGAGGTGGTGCAGGTGCGCGGCGAATATCTGCCATTAATCGCGTTGCATAAACTGTTCAACATCCAGCCCAGGATTACCAATCCGGCGGAAGGTATCTTGGTGCTGCTGGAAGCGGATGGTAAAAAAATCGCGTTGTTCGTGGATGAACTGATCGGGCAGCATCAAGTGGTGATCAAGAGCCTGGAAACCAACTATCGTAGAGTGCCCGGTGTGTCGGGAGCCACGATTATGGGTGATGGGCGGGTTGCCATGATTATTGATGTGGGCGCGCTGGTTAAGTTATCGAAACAGTAGGGTGTTCGGGCGGCATAGCCGGGACTTGGGATCAGGCCGAAATGTGGAATCGTTTAAATTTCAAAGAGGGGGACGTCATGCAAGCAAACCAGGAACAAACAACGACCGGCGCAAGCCGCGAACTGTTAACTTTCACACTGGGTGGGGAGGAATACGGTATCGACATCCTCAAGGTTCAGGAAATCCGTGGCTACGATGCCGTGACCACGATAGCTAACGCGCCTGTATTCATCAAGGGTGTGATCAATCTGCGCGGTATCATCGTGCCGATTGTGGATATGCGCATCAAATTTAAACTCGGCAGCATCACTTATGACGAGACTACCGTAGTGATCATACTTAATATTGCGAAGCGCGTAGTGGGCATGGTGGTCGATGGTGTTTCCGATGTGATCACGCTGAAACCAGAGGAGATCAAACCGGCGCCGGAATTTGGTGCCAGTCTGGATACCCAGTATTTACTGGGCTTGGGGACTGTAGGCGAGCGCATGATTATTCTGGTGGATATCGAAAAATTGATGTCGAGCCGCGATATGGAACTGATCGAAGCAGCCGAAATGTCTGCCTAGCAGTTGTGCTAGTCAGAGGGCTAATAGTCATTCAGTAGTTTCATCAGTAGGGATGAATGTGGATTTTTAGAAGCTCTAATTTAGGATAGTTCGGAAGGTAGTTTACGGGGGAGACAATCATGAAGTTCAACTTTACCATTCAGCGAAAACTAATTACCTTTAGCTTAATTGCTTTGGTTTTTACATCCATTGTGGGTGGCGCTGGTTATTGGGTGGCCACGACTCTGGGCAGCGCCAAAGATGAAATTATGCGCAATTCCGGCGCCATCAAACTTCAGCTTCAGGCCGACCAGGCGCGCGGTGCCCTGTATGCGGATGTTCTCTCCGCAATATTGGCGGGCACCAAAGATGATCAGGTGCAGATAGCAGAACTCAAAAAGGATGCCGAGGACCACAGCAATGCTTTTTCGGAAGCTGTTGCTAGCCTGGAATCCACCCAGGTTAACGACAACATCAAACAAGAGATGGCCAAGGTTCGGCCTTACATGGAAATCTATCTGAAGAGCGCCAATACTTTTATGGGTCTGGCATCTACCGATATAGGTGGCGCCATTACAAGGTTTGACGAGTTCGCCATTGCGTTCAGAAGTCTCGGGATCGAAATGGGACTATTGAGCAATTTGATAGAAAACAGCTCCAATCTGACCCAATCCCACGCCTCAACCGATCTTGCCAGGATAGTGATATTGGTCGTCACATTGAGCGCGTGGGTTATCTTGTTGGCGATTGGGTTTTTTGTCGGACGTTCGATCATCCGGCCATTGAATAATGCCATAGCAATTGCCCGGCACGTGGCCGATGGCGATCTTACTTCCCACATCGAAGTAAAATCCCAAGATGAAACCGGACAACTGCTGAAAGTCCTAAAGGACATGAACGCAAGCCTGGTCGGCATTGTCGGCGAGGTGCGCGACACCACCGACTCCATCATCACCGCCGCCCAACAAATCGCAGCAGGCAACAGCGATTTGTCGCAACGCACCGAACAACAAGCCTCCAGCCTAGAAGAAACCGCCAGCAGCATGGAACAACTCACCTCCACCGTCAAACAAAACGCCGAGAATGCCAAACAAGCCAACCAGCTGGCCGCCAACGCCTCCGACATCGCCGTCAAGGGCGGACAAGTCGTCGGCGAAGTCGTCCAGACTATGGCCTCAATCAGTACCAGCTCAAAAAAGATCGTCGACATCATCAGCGTCATCGAAGGCATCGCCTTCCAGACCAACATCCTCGCCCTCAACGCCGCTGTCGAAGCCGCCCGTGCCGGCGAACAAGGACGCGGCTTCGCGGTAGTCGCAAGCGAAGTGCGCAACCTGGCGCAACGCTCGGCCGCCGCCGCCAAAGAAATCAAATCCCTGATCGGCGACTCGGTGGACAAAGTCGATACCGGCTCGCGGCAAGTCGATCAAGCGGGTGCCACCATGCAAGAAATCGTCACCGCAGTCAAACGCGTCACCGACATCATGTCCGAAATTGCCGCCGCCTCCAACGAACAGAGCGCCGGTATCGAACAAGTGAGCCAGGCGATCATCCAGATGGACGAAGTGACCCAACAAAATGCCGCCCTGGTGGAACAAGCGGCGGCGGCTGCGGAAGCGATGCAGGAACAAGCGGGCACGCTGATGGGGGCGGTGAGTGTATTCAAGCTGGAAGCGGATAAGGGAAGCATGCGAACAACGGCCACTAAACCCATTGCCCCCCCCGTCATCGCTCATCGCGCTCCGATACCGCTCAGGGACGAAAAACTTTTGTCCGGGCACCCGAAACAGCGCAAGCTGGTCGAAGCCAAAGCAGACACGGACGGCGATTGGAAAGAGTTTTGATAAAACAACTGATGAGACTACTAGCCATCTGACTAACCCAGTAAAAGACGCTGGGCAAGTCATTGGTTATAGCCATTCGGCTAAGTCACCAAAATACGATGACATAAGCCGCTGGTTAACGATAGCCAAGTAGCTGGTTATAGTTGCGTTAAAATTCTTCGACCCGTGTAAGTTTTAGGGTAGCCCACGCAGCTATAGCGAGCTAAGGACGATGATGGTGCACCAAAGGCAGGCAATCCGTAACCAACCTTCGGTTGGAGGAATTGTCACTGTGGACGCACCCTTGTATTAGCAAGCCTGTTGGCGCGACGAATAGAAGAAGCGGAAGCAATAAGTCGATAGTCAGTATCCTATCCATCTCCCGACGATGAGAGAGAATCAGGCCGGTCAAAACTATTTTGAACCCGACCCTCGATTCAATACCGCCCCTGCGACTTATTGATGTAATTGGAAAGCTCCTGGCTTTCCAGGTTCATCCGCATCAGATTGGCGTGCGTGTTGCGGAACAGCGCACGCATCACTTTGTAAGCCAGGCGCGGGTGGGCATCCACCAATGTCTCAAAGACCTCCGGGGTGAGCGTGTAGACCGTGGCATTACCGACCGCACGCAGGGTTGCCTTGCGCGGTGTCCGGTCGACAAAGGCGCGGGTTCCGGCGCATTCGCCCGCTTTCATGGTGTGAACCAATTTCTCCGTACCCCCGGTGACGGCGCTAATAACGCCGAGCTTGCCGGAAACAAGAATGAACAGGGTCTGTTCGGCACCGCCCTCGCTGACAAGCAGCTCACCATCCTTCAACTGACGCACCCCCAGAATCGCCGCCAGAGTCTTGGCTTCATCCTCATGAAGTTCTGATCCCACCGATGAGTTACGAACAAGCTGATAGTCTGCGGAATTGCTCATTTAAAAGTACCCCTTCCTCTGTCTGTTGTTGAATCAAAAGTATTGCCACATCAACATTACTATTTAAGGGCATCATCTTAGCGCGTTAACGAAAAATATGTCACTGCGGCGATCAATATTCAAGCCGGCGGTAACACTTACCGCCTACTGTAAACAATCATATTTAATCTATAGATTAGCGGGGTAACTGTTCGGACGTGAATGACGCCAGATTCAATGCTTGGATTCAAATCTTGGAATAAAAGGTTCACCCATTAACTCACTAAAACACATCGACTCCGGCACTTCCACCTTTCGTTCAGAAGCGTTATGTTGGGGAAAGTTGAGCCAAAGAAATTCAGAAGCCGTGGTCTGTCCCCGATTGTCCTTGCAACATCCGGGCGCGCGCATCGTAGCCAATGGCGCGCAACCTGCCGGAATTGATCTTCTTCATTTCCATAGGGCGATCATGGGAAATTGAATAAGGAATTGTGATCCGCCTCTGCCTTTGCCTGTTGAGCAAGCTCTGCGGCAAGTTTGAACGCTTGCTCGGCGCCCGCCGAGTCGCCCTGCGCAACGCGTGCATTGCCGATCACCTGCCAGTTTTCGGCTTGCACACGACTGTGACGTCCGGCGAAACTGTTCGATTTGCGGGCCAGCGTGATTGCCTGCGCATACTGTCCTTGAACGAGGCGCACTCGCGCAAGCTCAAGCCACAACCAGGGATTGCGCGGTTCGATGCGCAGCGCGCGCTCCAGCGATGCCCCTGCCGCTTCACGCTGCCCGGACTCGTTGTCGGCCTGCGCCCGGTCCAGTAACGCGATGACGGCGCGGTTGTCCGACATGGCGGCTTTCGGCACCGGTGCAATGATGGCGCCCTCAGCCGGTTGCTGTGATCCGGGCGGAGTGGGTGTTGTTGATGGCTGTGTTGGCACGCCTGCACATCCGGCAAGCAACAGCAGCCATGCCGGGACAAAAAACCAAGCGAATCTGTTTTTCAATCGAATAACCTCTGGAACCAGTTTTTCTTCCCTGTATCCTGCTTGAGCTCCGGTTTGGTTTCAGCCTTGGCGCCCGATGTGTCCGCAGACGAAGCGCCACAGGGCGATGTCTCTGCCGGTGCAGAACCCTTGATGAAGGGCAGCAACACACCTGCCTTACATCCTTCATCATAACGCAGTCCGCTGACCGGACCGACATTAACTATCTCGATTTCCTCCGGCATCACCGGCTGCAGCGGCTCAGGCTGGATGTTCTTCATCATTTTGCCCCAGACGGTCATGGCTCCCGAGGCGCCGGTCAATCCGGAGGGCTTGTTGTCATCGCGGCCGACCCATACCACCGCCACGCGGTCGCCGGTGTATCCGGCGAACCAGCTGTCGCGCAGATCGCCCGTGGTGCCGGTCTTGCCTGCCACATTCATTTCGGCAGGCAGCCAATTGATCAATGATTGCGCAGTACCCTCGCGCACCACGCTCTGCAAGGCCGCCGTCAGCAGATAGACCGGCGCCGGCGGGGCGACGGGTTCGACGTTAAGCGGATAACGTTGCAGCGGCTTGCCCTGTGCCGTGACGATTGAGCGAATGGCACGCAAGGGCGTGCGGAAACCGCCGTCGGCAAAGGTCTGGTAAAGCTGCGCCACTTCGACCGGCGATAGCCCAAAGGCGCCGAGCAGCGACGAGGCGAAAGGCGGCGGTCGCCGTTCGATGCCATACAGGGGCAGCTTGTCGAGGATATGCTCGACACCGAGTTCGATGCCGAGACGCGCGGTCGCGACGTTATAGGAATGGGCCAGCGCGGTGCGTAACTGCACCTGCCCGTGGAACTGGTGATCGTAGTTCTGCGGCTTCCAGTCAGTGGTGCCCGGCTGGCGCCACAGCAGCGGCATGTCATCCAGCGGCGTGATCAGCGTATAGCGTTGCGGATTTTCAAGCGCAGTCAAATAGACGATGGGCTTCACCAGCGAACCGATCGGGCGCTGCGCGTCGATGG
Source organism: Gallionella sp. (assembly GCA_043768015.1). Classification (GTDB taxonomy): domain Bacteria; phylum Pseudomonadota; class Gammaproteobacteria; order Burkholderiales; family Gallionellaceae; genus Gallionella. Next base: position 1,773 of record JAYVKW010000172.1, on the reverse strand, counting down.
CGCGGTTGTATCCGGCGTAACGCGCATCGCGCCCACCCACCATCGCCTGTATCTCGCCGGTCTGCGTGCTGCTGATCACCACCGCCCCCTCCAGCGTATTGGCGGCAAACTTGCGCGCCTTTTCGATCTCCGCAAGGCGCGACTGCAAAGCCTCCTCAGCCTGGTTCTGGACGAACGGATCAAGGGTGGTGAAGATGCGCAAACCTTCGCTGCGCAGATCCTCTTCACGATAGTCGCGCTCCAACTGGCGATGAACAAACTGCAGGAAAGCCGGATACGGCGAAATGCCGGCGGGTGCACGTTGAACTACACCCAGCGGTTTCTGGCGGGCCGCAACGAATTGCGCCTGCGTGATGACATTCTGGCTCACCATTTGCTGCAACACCACGTTGCGCCGCTTGAGTGCCAGTTCCGGATGTTTGCGCGGGTCATACACAGTCGGCCCTTTGACCATGCCGATCAGGGTGGCGATCTCCTGCGGCTCCAGCCGCTCGAGCGGATGATCGAAATAGAAATAGCTGGCCAAGCCAAAGCCATGGATCGCGCGGCTGGCATCCTGCCCGAGAAAGATCTCATTGAGATAGGTTTCGAGAATCTCATCCTTGCTGTAATGCATCTCGAGCAGCAGCGCCATCAGCACCTCGTTCGCCTTGCGCGACAGCGTGCGTTCGGAAGTCAGGAAAAAATTCTTCACGAGCTGCTGGGTGAGCGTGCTGCCACCCTCGATACGCTGACCGGTGACGGTCTTGTACAGGGCGCGTGCGATACCGCGCGGATCGATGCCCCAGTGCGTATAGAATTTCCGGTCTTCGGTCGCAATCAGCGCGGCTATCAGCGGCTTGGGAACCTGGCTGAGCCTCACCAGCTCCCGGTCCTCGTTATGGCCGGGATAGATGCCGCCGATAACGGGAGGCTCCATGCGCAACAACGGCAGATCGACATCATTGCTGCCGTGCACCTGCAGCAACGACACCTTGCCGTCGGCGAATGCTATGCGCAGATGTTGCAAAGGCTGCGGGCCATCCCCAAACACAAAGTCACGGGTCGTGAACTCGATGCCATTCAATGTGTTTTTGTAGGTCGCCGCCTCGTCCGGCTGCGGATTCTCGTGATACCCGATAGACTTGAACTCCTCGACGAATTGCTCACGTGTCAGCTTCAGCCCCGGATATACCTCCAGCGCACGGCCATAGACACGCGCAGGCAAAGCGAACTTGCGGCCTTCGAAAGCTTCGCGGATAGTGATGTCGAGATAGAGAACGTAGCCGGACAGCCCCAGCAAAAGCAGCAGCGCGACCAAGCGCACCGCCTTGCCGGGCAACTTGAAGTTGAAGTGAAATTTATTCCGGAGCGAGGATGGCAGCTTCATTAATTATTATCTACAAAGAGCATGGTTGTGCTTATCATAAACTATGGCGCGCAACCTGCCCGAATTGATCTTCTTCATTTCCATGGTGGCATTCCGAATCAACTTCGAGCCTGCCACCTTTGATTTATCAAGCCGCCATCGGCTCAAAGCGATGTACCTGTGCAAGCTTGCTTGACAATCCCTTTGCAGCTTCTTCGCTATGGTAATCCGCCTGCAAGCCGAGCCAGAAGCCGCTGGTCGTGCCGAAAAATGCGGCCAGGCGCAAAGCAGTATCAGCCGTGATCGCCCGCTTGCCGGAACAGATCGCCGAGATGCGCGCTTCGGTAACGCCGATTTCATTTGCCAGCCGGTATTGAGAGATACCGAGGGAAATCAGGAATTCCTCGCGCAGCACTTCACCGGGA
>JAYVKW010000171.1:0-4824 GCA_043768015.1 Gallionella sp. | reverse complement strand
CATCATCAACACGCTGCGCGAAGAACGCCGCACCGGGCGTTCCGCGCAGATGCTTTACGAGGTGCTGGGCGATATCTGGGTGGTGTCGCGCAACCCCTATCTGCAGGATGACCTGCTGGGCAATCGCAAGCGGCGTGAGGCTCTGGTCGGCGCATTGCACCATCGCCTGAACGCCATTGATGACCGCCGCCAGGACAACGAAGTTGCGGTGAAGACTAATGTCGGCGAAGACGATGTTAAGCGTAGCGGTCGAAACCATAATAAAAGCGTAGAACGCCTGCTGGAATTAGCCAGGTCGGCGGTCGACCGCTTCGCCGCCGAATTCGGGCAGACTTTGCAACTGCGCAAACGTACCCTGCGCGAGTTGAGCCGCATCACCCGCCGCGACAACATCCAGTTCGACGGTCTGGCGCGCGTCTCGCATGTGACCGATGCAACCGACTGGCGCGTGGAATATCCGTTCGTGGTGCTGCATCCCGATACCGAGGAAGAAATCGCCGCGCTGGTGCGCGGCTGCATAGCGCTCAAACTCACCATCATCCCGCGTGGTGGCGGCACCGGCTACACCGGCGGCGCCGTGCCGCTGGATAAATTTTCGGCGGTGATCAACACCGAAAAACTCGAGACACTCTCGGCGGTTGAACATCTGGTCCTGCCCGGTTTGAGCGAGCCGTATGCCACCATCCATTGCGGTGCGGGCGTAGTCACACGACGCGTGATGGACGCAGCGGAAGCCAACAATCTGGTATTTGCGGTAGACCCCACCTCGGCGGATGCTTCCTGTATCGGCGGCAATGTGGCGATGAATGCGGGCGGCAAGAAGGCGGTGCTGTGGGGCACGGCGCTGGATAACCTGGCGTCATGGCGCATGGTCACGCCGGATGGTCTGTGGATGGATGTCACGCGGCTGGATCACAACTTCGGCAAGATCCATGATGCCGCCACCGCCAGTTTCCGCATCAGCCGTTTCGAGGCGGACGGCAAAACCGCGCACGGCGCGCCGGAGATACTCACCATCCCCGGCAGCGCATTCCGCAAGGCCGGACTGGGCAAGGATGTCACCGATAAATTCCTGTCCGGCCTGCCCGGCATCCAGAAGGAAGGCTGCGACGGCATCATCACCTCGGCGCGTTTCATTCTGCATCGCGCGCATGCTCACACGCGTACCGTGTGCCTGGAATTTTTCGGCCAGGTGCGTGAGGCGGTACCGGCGATAGTGGAAATAAAATCCTATATGGATGCGCACCCCAGCGTGTTATTGGCGGGGCTGGAACATCTCGACGAACGCTATCTCAAGGCGGTGGGCTATGCCACTAAATCCAAGCGCGGCACGCGGCCGAAGATGGTGCTGGTCGCCGATGTGGTGAGTGATGATGCGGATGCGGCGGCACAAGCCGCCTCGGAGATCGTGCGCCTCGCCAATTTGCGCAGCGGCGAAGGTTTCATCGCCGTGTCAGTTGAGGCACGCAAAAAATTCTGGCTGGACCGCGCCCGCACCGCCGCGATCGCCAAGCATACCAACGCGTTCAAAATCAACGAAGACGTGGTGATCCCGTTAGAGCGCATGGGCGATTACTGCGACGGCGTGGAGCGCATCAACATCGAGTTGTCGCTGCACAACAAACTCAAACTGCTGGATGCACTGGATAGATTCTTTGCCGGCGAACTGCCGCTGTATTACCAAGACGACAAGCAACTCGGCGACAAGGAATTGCTCGGTAATCGCGCGCAAGAAGCCAAAGCTTTGCTGGCAGGAGTACGTGCGCGCTGGCAGTGGCTGCGGGATAATCTGGATGAATCGCTGAGTGCCTGCCCGTTCGCCCCACCCTCTCCCCCCGCCCCTCTCCCGCAAGCGGGGAGAGCGGAGCGAGGGGGGCGCAGCCGGCTGGGGGTGAGGGTCTTCGATGCGGTGCAAGACCACTCCATCCGCGCCTCCTGGAAGCTCGAACTGCGCGATCCGCTACGCCAGATTTTCAGCGGCAGCACTTATCAGCCCATCCTCGACCAATGCAACATCATCCACCAGAGCGTACTGAAAAGCCGCGTGTTCATTGCGCTGCACATGCACGCCGGTGACGGCAACGTGCACACCAACATTCCGGTGAACTCGGACAACTACGAGATGCTGCAGCAGGCCAATGCCTCAGTAGAGCGCATCATGCAATTGGCGAAAGACCTGGGCGGCGTGATCTCGGGCGAACACGGAATCGGCATCACCAAATTCGATTTTCTTGAAGCGGATGAAATCGCCGCATTCACCGCTTACAAAAAACAGGTCGATCCTGAAGGCCGCTTCAACAAAGGCAAGCTGCTCAGCGGCGGCAATCTGGAGCGTGCCTACACGCCCAGCTTTAATTTGATGGAACTGGAAAGCCTGATCCTGGAGAAGAGCGAACTGGGCGAGATTTCCGATTCGATCAAGGACTGTTTGCGCTGCGGCAAATGCAAACCGGTGTGCAATACCCACGTGCCGCGTGCCAATCTATTGTATTCGCCGCGCAACAAGATCCTCGCCACTTCCTTGCTGATCGAAGCGTTTTTGTATGAAGAGCAAACCAGGCGCGGCATTTCCATCCAGCACTTCGACGAATTTTCGGACGTCGCCGACCACTGCACGATATGCCACAAGTGCCTGAACCCATGTCCGGTGGTCATCGACTTTGGCGATGTGTCGATCGCGATGCGCAATTTCCTGCGCAAACAAGGCAAGAAAAAATTCAGTCCGGTCACCGCGATGTCGATGCTGTTCCTCAACACCACCGACCCGACCACCATCAAGCTGGTGCGCAAGGTGATGATAGAGTGGGGATACCAGGCGCAGCGCATTGGCTACCAATTCGCCAAGCGTTTCGGCTTGCTGAAAAGCCAGGTCAAACGACCGCCTGCCACAGTCGGCGGCGCGCCGCTAAAATCGCAGGTGATCCACTTCATCAACAAACCGATGCCGGGCAATCTGCCCAAAAAGACCTCGCGCGCGCTGCTCGACATCGAAGACAACAACGTCGTGCCGATCATCCGCAATCCGCATAAGGTCGGCGAGGACAGCGAGGCGGTGTTTTACTTCCCCGGTTGCGGCTCGGAGCGCTTGTTCGGTCAGGTCGGCCTGGCCACGCAAGCGATGCTGTATGAGACCGGCGCAATCACCGTGTTGCCGCCGGGCTATCTGTGCTGCGGCTATCCGCAGAATGCTTCCGGGCAAGGCGACAAGGCCAACCAGATCACCACCGACAATCGCGTGCTGTTCCATCGCGTGGCGAACACGCTGAACTATCTCGACATCAAGACGGTGATCGTGTCGTGCGGCACCTGCATGGATCAGTTGCAGAAATACCAGTTCGACAAGATTTTCCCCGGCTGCCGATTGCTCGACATACACGAATACTTATTGGAGAAGAACGTCAAGCTTCAGGGCGTGGAAGGGGTGCGCTACATGTATCACGACCCATGCCATTCACCGATGAAGACCTATCAGCCGCAACAAGTGGTGAATCAATTGATGGGCATGAATGTGCCGCTCAACGAACGTTGCTGCGGCGAATCCGGCACGTTCGGCGTGACTTTGCCGCAGATCGCCACGCAAGTGCGCTTCCGCAAGGAAGAAGAAATGCGCAAGGGTGCGGACGCATTGCGCGCCGATGGCTTCAGCGGCGAAATAAAGATCCTGACTTCCTGCCCGTCCTGCCAGCAAGGCCTGTCGCGCTATAACGACGATAGCGGCACGACAGCGGATTACATCGTGGTGGAAATGGCCAAACATTTGCTCGGTGAAAACTGGCTGCCGGACTACGTCGCAAAGGCCAATAACGGCGGCATCGAAAGAGTGCTGCTGTAAGCAAATGGCCTGCGAACTGTGCGATCACATCGGTGGCACACTGCTGTGGCAGGATGAAACTTGTCGCGTGGTGCTGGTTGCGGATGCCGACTACCCCGGCTTCTGCCGTGTGATCTGGAAGCAGCACGTCAAAGAGATGACCGATCTGTCCGCTGCCGAACGAGGACATTTCATGGCGGCCGTATTTGCCGTTGAGGCGGCGACACGGGAGGTGATCCATCCCGACAAGATCAATCTCGCCAGCCTCGGCAATATGACTCCGCACCTGCATTGGCATGTCATTCCTCGCTATGCACATGATAAACATTTCCCTCAGCCGATCTGGGGTGCGGGTCAGCGCGAAGGAAAATCATTACTCCCGCTTGACTGGCGGGTGCGTCTCATGGAGAGTGTGCGCTCAAAACTGGATCACTCGAAACTGGATATTTGGCCATGCTGACCCTGCCACTCGAACCGACCGACGACCGCGCCAATCCGTTTTTCAAGGATGCCGAGAGTTGCGCGCAATGGCTGAAACAATTGCAACTGACCGACCTGCAACTGGCGCACAGCCTGTTGCTCACCCAGATCAACGAATTCACCCGGTTCGCTATGCGCGGCCTGGAGCGCTTGCACATCCTGGAGTTGCTGCGCAATACCGTCCACTACGTGCAAAATGATTATGCCAAAAAGCTCATCGCCAAGCCGCTGCCGCTGAATGAAAGCGAACTGGTTATTTTCTTTGCCATCGTGCAGCTTTGGCAGGCGATGGCACTCGGCTATCAACGTTGCCTGCAAGCCTGCATGGCCGGTGACAAGCAACTCGGCAAGCAGGGCGCATTCCTGTGCCAACGCTGCCTGCTGTATAGCGGATTGGTAATCTCCGAACACTTGCGCACAGGTTATGAATTCGATCCCAGGCTATGGCATCAGTTGCATGCCTTGTATGCTTTTGCCGAAGAGCAAGGGTTGCAACTCAAGGAAATACCGGACGGGTTGAATAATGCCCCATC
>JAYVKW010000170.1:0-2761 GCA_043768015.1 Gallionella sp. | reverse complement strand
CATCGGTGAGTGTCAATGCATAGCCCGATGAAGAATTATTCACCGCCTTTACCGCCGCGCCGAATCGCCATGTGACGCCCAGCTTGGCCAGCGGTTCGAGCAGCTGCTCTCCGGCCTGCTCCGGCATCAGGCCGGAGAGTGGATAGGCGGTCGGGTCTATCACCGTCACAACATATCCGGCAGCCGCCAGATCATTGGCAAATTCACAGCCGATCAGGCCGGCGCCGATGATGGCGATCTGTTTCCCCCCCCGCGTCGTAGATTCAATCGCCGCACGAAATTTTGCATAGTCCGCAAGATCGTTCACCGACACGATCGCATCACTTGCATCGCCCTGCAACGGCAAACGTATCGGATCTGCGCCCAGCGCCAACACCAGGCGGTCATATTCGACCACGCCCGCTGATGTTTGCAACTGCTTGCGCACGCGATTTATGCCCAGCACTTCGGTATGTTGCAGCAGTGTGAAGTTGAGTTGTTTGGCCATCTCTGCCGCTACGGTGATGACCAGTGACGCGGCAGTTTTACCCTGCGCCAGCGCGTTCGAGAGCATCGGTTTGGAGTAATAATCGCCGCTGTCGCGCGACACCAAAGTGATCTCAGCGTCACGATTCAGTTTGCGCAATTCGCGCACCAGCGTGTAGCCGGCCAAGCCGCTGCCCAGCACAACGATCGGTTTCATATTATTCACCTTCAGTCTTCCAATAAGCTGCGCAGCATCCAGGCATTTTGCTCATGCACTGTCATGCGTTGCGTCAGCACATCGGCAGTCGGTTGGTCGCCCGCCGCCTCGGCAATCGGGAACACGGCGCGGGCTGTGCGTATCACGGCTTCCTGCCCGTCCACCAACTGACGTATCATTTCCTTGGCATTCGGCACACCCTTGCTGTCCTCAATTTCAGTGAGCGCGGCAAATTCCTTATAACTGCCCGGTGCAGGAAAACCCAGTGCACGGATGCGCTCCGCAATTACATCCACCGCCAGCCATATCTCGTTATATTGGGTCATGAACATCAGGTGCAAAGTCTGAAACATCGGTCCGGTTACATTCCAGTGAAAGTTGTGCGTCTTGAGGTACAGCGTGTAGGTATCTGCCTGCATACGCGCCAGTCCTGCAACGATCTTTTTGCGATCCTTCTCGGAAATCCCGATGTTGATATTTGATTTACTCATGACGCCACTCCTTCATAAATTGTCGGCGATTTATATTTGCACCATTTCAAAATCAGCCTTGGCTACACCACAATCCGGACACGCCCAGTTTTCAGGAATATCCGCCCACGCCGTACCCGGCTTGAGACCTTCTGCCGGTAGCCCAGCTGCTTCATCGTATACGAAACCACAAACCACACATTGCCAGACTTTCATGCTGCTCTCCTTGATATTTAAGCCGATACCTTCGCCAATACGGCGCGATATTGATTGGCATGACGCTCTTCCACTTTAGCCAATGCTGCAAAGCGTTTCGCGGCCTTTTGCAGCATGGCCTGAAATTGCTCGGCGTGTTCCTTCGATTCGGCAATCTGCTCTTTGATTTCCGCTGCGGCAGCAGCGTTGCCCTCCTGCTGTGCCGTCTTGAGGAAGCCCGGATACATCTCGGTGTATTCGTAGGTCTCGCCCTCTATCGCCATTTGCAAACAGCGCGTCGGAGTCATGGATTCCTTCGGGTAAAGCAGATCAAGATGCCCGAAAGCGTGCTGCACTTCTTGAGCGGCGGTTTCCTCGAATATATGCGCCGTTGCCTCGTCGCCTGCGGCACGTGCGATCTTTGCGAAGTAGCGATACTTGATGTGCGCCATCGATTCCCCGGCAAATGCCGATTCAAGATTGGCGATGGTTTTTATTTCGGGTCTTTTTGTTTCGGGTTGTTGCATGATGTTCTCCTTTATGAATTGTGATGATATTTTTCAAGCTGAAAAGACTGCTCTGCCGACACGCCTGCCAAGCCCAGCCCGAGCATGGCTAATGTGGCTGCGAATGCATGCACCGTCGGCGTGGTCTGATGAAACAATTGCAATAATGTATTCATGATGTTTCTCCTGTAAGAGAGGCTGCTCCACCCATTCGGTAAAGCAGCCCGGTTAACTGCTAAACAACTTCCTTTACATCCACACCCAAGCCCACGGCCACGCCTTTCCTATAATCCGGATCGGCCTTGTAGAAGTGTTTCAACTGGCGCACCTGGATGGGTTTCGGCACGCTGCGCAACACTCCCGCCAGATTGTCGACCAATTGCCGCTTTTGCTCCGCACTCATCAGGCGGAACAGATTGCCCGCCTAAACTGTTCGGCTGGTAATTGACCGCGCTGCCGGAGTTGCCGTCGAAGCGCGTCTGCCCGTCGCGGTGGTAGTGGTGCACCGGGCAGCGCGGCTTGTTGACGTCCAGCACGCCGACTTCAACCAGCGGGTAGTCCTTATAAGACCTTCAAGACCTATCCTCCAAGATCACGCAAGGTCGTAGCGATCAAGGTTCATCACCTTGTTCCAGGCCGCCACAAAGTCACGCACGAACGCCTGCTGCGCGTCGCTGCATGCATAGACTTCCGCGATGGCTCGGAGCTGGGAGTTCGAACCGAAGACCAGATCGACAACGGTGCCGGTCCACTTGAGCTCGCCCGTCGTCCGATCGCGTCCCTCCAACACGCCTTCGGACGCAGTTGACTTCTGCCACTTCGTGCTCATGTCGAGCAGGTTGACGAAGAAATCATTGGTCAATGTCTCGGGTCGCTTGGTGAAAACACCGTGTTTGGTCTGCCCGAAG
>JAYVKW010000169.1:0-5272 GCA_043768015.1 Gallionella sp. | reverse complement strand
CCGATCATTTTCCACCACCTGAGTCCTCCACCATCCAGCGTAAGGTAGCCATCGCAGCTTGCTTCGGTGTTTTTCTGGAATGGTATGACTTCCTCACCTTCGCCTCGTTAGCCACTTATTTCAGCACGCTGTTTTTCCCCCAGGAAAATCCGGTCGCGGCGCTGCTGGCGAGCCTGGCCACCTTCGGCGTCGGCATGCTGGTGCGTCCGTTAGGCGCTGCACTGTTCGGTTCGCTGGCTGACAAGTACGGACGTCGCCCGGTTTTCATCGCCACTATCGTATTGATGGGGCTCGCCACGTTTTGCGTCGGGCTGTTGCCGACCTATGCCCAAGTAGGCATGCTGGCTCCAGCATTGCTGCTGACATTACGCCTGCTGCAGGGATTCGCGGTGGGCGGCGAAATCGGCGGCTCGGCAGTCTATCTTACCGAGCATGCCCCAACCGGCAAGCGCGGGCTTTATACCAGCGTGCTGCAATTGATGGGGCCATTGGGCATTCTGGTGTCTACGTTTCAAATCGTGTTGCTGCAATCGTTGTTGAGTGTTGACGATTTCCAGGCTTGGGGATGGCGCGTGCCATTCCTGCTTTCCATCATCTTGTTGCTGATCTCAATCAAGAGCCGGGTGAACATGTACGAATCGCCGGTGTTCCTCCATTTGCGTGAGAAGCATGCCTTGGCCAAGGCACCTCTGCGTGAATGTTTGTCCAATCCCCATACGCTCGGCCGGATGGCGCTATTGTTTTTCTGCATCTCTGCAGGCGGCTCCTTGCTGTTTTTTTCTTCGCAGGTTTACGTCAATGTGTATTTAAAAAGTGTGGTCAGGCTCGATCCGCAGCTTGCCGGGACACTGGTGATGTTGAGCACCCTGTTGCTGTTTCCGCTGACCATTTTTTTCGGCTGGCTGTCGGATCGCATTGGCCGCAGGCCGGTGTTGCTGGCCGGGCTGCTGCTCGGTTGCTTGGCTATCTTTCCGGTTTTCAAAGGCCTGATGCATTACGGCAACCCTGCGCTGGAGCGATTCAACCGCGAGGTGCCGGTGGCACTGTACGGCGAATCCTGCGCCTATGACCCATTCACCAAGACGAGCAACGACTGTGAACGCAACCAGGAATTACTTGCCAAACTTGGCGTGTCCTATACGCTCTTCCCCGCGCAGAATTCTGCCCGGAACACCGAGCAACTACCGAACAGTACTTTGCTGCGTATCGGCAACAACGAGGTGGCAGGTTTTCAACCCGCCGCCATCACTCAGGCATTAAAGTCCGAAGGCTGGACAGAACATGCCGATGCGAATCAGACCAATAGGGCGATGATATTTTTGTTGTTGATCATTCTGCTGATCGCTGTCGGACTCATCACCGGTCCGCAAACCGCCACGCTGGCGGAATTATTTCCGGCGCGCACCCGCTATACCGCAGTGGCCTTGCCACACAACCTCAGCGCGGGATGGATAGGGGGTTTGTCGCCCTTTATGATTACGTTGTTGAGCGTGAAAGCGGGAGACGCGTTATCCGGTATGTGGTATCCGGTCGGGTTGCTGACGCTGGCTTTTGTCGTTGGTTTTATTTTTTTGCCCGAGACACGCAACGTTTCACTTGAGGACTAATTTCAATTTGCGTCATATACAACGAGGGTTGGTAGGGTGCGTTCCACGCACCCTACGATCATTTATTTTTCCCATAGCGGAATTGAAAGCTGCTGATATACACCCTTATCAGCGCACAAATCACATCGCGCTTGTGGCACAATTGCAACGATTCTTCCCAGCCTATTCTTAACACCTCATGCGTATTCTGCTCAGCAATGACGACGGTTATTTCGCCCCCGGCCTGGCTTGTCTCGCCGAACATCTGGCCAAAATTGCCGATGTCACGGTCGTGGCTCCCGAGCGTGATCGCAGCGGCGCGAGTAATTCGCTGACGCTGGATAGGCCACTCAAATTGAGCCGTGCTGCTAATGGCTTCTATTACGTTAACGGTACACCGACCGACTGCGTACATTTGGCGGTGACCGGCATGCTGGATCAGCAGCCCGACATGGTGGTATCCGGTATTAACTGCGGAGCTAATATGGGTGATGACACCATTTATTCCGGAACTGTAGCGGCGGCCATGGAAGGGTTTTTGCTCGGCATTCCCTCTATCGCGGTTTCGTTGGAGGGCAAAAAATTTGCCTACTATGAAACAGCCGCAAAAGTTGCCACCGAATTGGTGCAACGCTTTGCCAAACAAAAACACAGCCAACCCTGGCTACTCAATGTGAATGTGCCGGATGTTTCTTATGAAAAATTGCGAGGTGTAGAAGTAACCCGCCTCGGCAAGCGGCATAAGGCCGAGCCGGTGGTGAAGGCCAGCAACCCGCACGGCGAAATCGTGTACTGGGTGGGCGCGGCGGGCAGGGCGCAGGATGCGGGCGAGGGCACGGATTTTCACGCTGTGTCCAGGCAATATGTTTCGCTGACTCCGCTGCAAATCGACCTTACGCAGTACAGCCAGCTCGATGCGGTTCGCAGTTGGCTAGCCCAAGTTTAAATGAGCAACAGTCTTAACGGTATCGGCATGACTTCGCAGCGCACCCGTGCGCGCCTGATCGAGCGGTTGCGCGAACAGGGTATCAAGGATGAAGCGGTGCTGGCGGCGATGTTCGAAGTGCCGCGCCATTTGTTTGTGGATGAGGCATTGGCGAGCCGCGCTTATGATGACGTGTCGTTGCCGATCAACTACAACCAGACCATTTCCCAGCCTTACATCGTGGCGCGCATGATCGAAGCGTTGCGGGATGGCAAACAACTCGGACGCGTGCTGGAGATCGGCACCGGCTGCGGCTACCAGGCTGCGGTGTTGGCGCAGCTAGCGCGTGAGGTCTATACCGTGGAGCGTATCAAGCCGCTTTACGAACGCGCCAGGAAACAATTGAGCGATCTGAAGTTACGCAACATCAGCGTGCGTTATGCCGATGGCAGTGCCGGCTTGCCCGAGGCGGCGCCGTTTGACGGCATCATCATGGCCGCCGCCGCGCCCACGCTGTCTGCGGTGTTGCGGGAGCAGCTCGCGGTCGGTGGTAGAATGGTGTTGCCGGTTGGAACACAGGAACAGTGGTTGTATTTGGTCGAACGTGATGCGCACGGTTTCCGCGAAACCCAGCTGGAGCCGGTGAGATTTGTACCATTATTGATGGGTAAGGCATGAATATAACAACCTATTATCCCGGCACCGGACGGAACAGGATTTTTGCGTTGTTGCTGATAGCGACGGTGTTAGCGGGCTGTGCTTCGAGCGAACATCGCGCGCCAGTTTTCGAGCGGGCAGAAGCTGAAAAGAAGAATGCCGCGTTGGAAAAAAAATCGCCGCGCGAAAAAGATTGGCGGCCCAGTTCGTATGTTGTGCAAAAGGGCGATACGCTTTACAGCATCGCTTTCAATTATGGTTTTGATTATCACGAGCTGGCTGAATCGAACGGTATCCAGGATCCCAGCGTAATCTCCATCGGGCAGGAAATTCGCCTGTTCCCGGGCAGAGCCAAGCCTGTCACTCCCACAGCCCCGGTCGAGGCCAAGCCGATCGAGATTTTGGTGAAGGAACAACCCAAGCTGGTGAAATATCCTTACAGCGAGGCGGCAATGGCGCAGATCGACAAGGTTCAGGAGCAGGTTGCAAAAGTGTACTTATCCAAACCGGAAGCCAGACCGGACAGCCAATCTGCTACCGCAACCGATGATAACGCTGATGTTGGCGAAGAGCCCGCGCTGGCATGGAGCTTACCTGCGCAAGGTAAAGTGATCGCGCAATTTTCCGAAGCCGCCAACCGTAAAGGCATTGATATCGCAGGCAAGCTCGGGCAACCGGTTCTGGCCAGCGCGCCCGGCAAAGTGGTATACAGCGGCAGCGGGCTGCGCGGTTATGGCAAGTTGATCATCATCAAGCACAACAAAACTTATCTCAGCGCTTACGCGCATAACGATAAAGTGCTGGTGAAAGAAGGGCAGAGCGTCACGCGCGGGCAAAAAATCGCCGAGATGGGTAAAACTGACACTGACCAGGTCAAGCTGCATTTTGAAGTGCGTCGTTTAGGCAAGCCGGTGGACCCGGCGAAATATTTGCCGCTGGGTAAATCTTGAGCCCAAATAATCCATTGGCCTGTCATTCCCGCGCAGGCGGGAATCCAGCAAGGACAAACATCCCGCGTAGCGGACAAAACCGCGGTGTTGTCCCGCTTCGCGGGAGATTTTTTAATCATCTGGATTCCCGCCTGCGCGGGAATGACGCAGTTTTGTTCTAATGGAGCATTTGGGTTGAATAACAAACCTCTCAGCACCACCAATCACGACCGTGACAGCGCGACATTGCGCTATATCTATCCGGTGGTATCGCGCCGTGCTGGCGGCGTCTCGGTGGGCATCAACCTCAATACCAACAATGCCTGCAACTGGCGGTGCATCTACTGCCAGGTTCCCGATCTGACCCGTGGTGCTGCGCCAGCAATAGATTTATCGGTTCTGGAAAACGAGCTGCGCGATTTCCTCAATGAATTGCTGCATGGCGATTTCATGCAAAGCCGTGTTCCGGAAGGCGTGCGGCGCATCAACGACATCGCGCTATCCGGCAACGGCGAACCGACCAGCAGCGCTGAATTTGCAAAAGTCATCGCACTCATAGGTCGTGTACGTAAAGAAGTGGCTTTGCCGGAAGATGTGAAAACCGTGCTGATCACCAACGGCAGCCTGCTGTATCGCAGCGAAGTCCAGCAAGGTCTGCGCGACATGGCCAAGCTGAACGGCGAAGTATGGTTCAAGCTGGATCGCGCCAGCGAGGCCGGGATGCAACGTGTCAACGACATTCACATCAGCATGAATAAAGTCCGCGACAATCTCATCGCCGCCATCGCCTGTTGCCCGACCTGGCTGCAAACCTGCTGGTTCGCGCTGGATGGCGGACCACCATCGCGTCGGGACGAAGACGATTATCTCGAGTTCGTTTCGGCACTGCTACATGACGGACATAAACCGCAAGGTGTGCTGCTCTACACCTTGGCGCGGCCTTCGATGCAAGCGGAAGCGCCGCGCCTGTCCGCTCTGTCCGCAGAACAACTGCAATTCTTCGCCGACCGTATAGTCAAGCTGGACTTGAAGGTCAAAGTCAGCCCCTAAGCCATTTTGATTCGCATGGTTGAACGCTATCCAGACAGAGTAGAGTGTTTTTCAGCCATCCAAGAATAGTTGAGCGATAAATGCCCGGTCAATTCTCTGATTTCTACAACAGCCTCGATGCCGAC
>JAYVKW010000168.1:0-3628 GCA_043768015.1 Gallionella sp. | reverse complement strand
CGTATTACAGAGTTGGGCAAACAATTCGCACGGATCTGCGTTTTGCGAAAAAGCTAACCTAGCAGTCAAGCGGGACTGCGCAAAAGCGGCGTGCCCCTCAATTTGAACGTTAAACGTCCCCAATAAACTCCAACGTATTCTCATCCGGGTCGCGGCAGAACAACGCACGGCGACCGGATTGGCTGAGAGTGTAAACAATCCCCGCCTGGTCTAATCGCGCAATCAACTTCGCAATATCAGACACCGCCAGCGCAACGTGGCGGTCACGTCCGCCGTGAGCGGGGCGCTGTAAGCCAGCTTCAGGGTTGGGTAACAACATCAAGTGAATTTGCTGGTTGGGTGCCACGTCGTACCACACACCGTCGTAGCTCATCGCCGGACGGTTGGAGTCGGGTCGCAAGCCGAGCACGCCTTCATAATAGGCGCGGGATTTGGTCAGGTCGCTGGTCAGAAAGGTGGCGTGAAGTATTCCGGTGATCATATTTGCTCTCTGGTATTTGTCCCTTGGGTAAGCGTAGTTTACCGTAAAAAATATTGGGCTTCGCTACGCTCAACTCAACCCAACCAACCCCCGTCATTCCCGCGCAGGCGGGAATCCAGTGATTTTATCCAACATGCCTTTGGTTTTGTCCTCGCGTTGCGAGGATGTTTTTTGATTGTCTGGATTCCCGCCTGCGCGGGAATGACGTTAGAGTTTAACTGGCTGCACTTTGCTCGCCGCCAGCTTGGCGCGGCCACGCGCTTCATCGGTATCCTTGCCGGTTGCCAGCGCCACGCCCATGCGGCGGCGCGCGAAGGATTCCGGTTTGCCGAACAGACGCACATCGCTGTTCGGCACGCGCAGGGCTTCCGCCACACCCTCAAAGGCGATGCCCTGTGCTTCGTGCTGTCCGTAGATCACCGCGCTCGCGCCGGGTGCGCGCAAGCTGACATCCACCGGCAGGCCGAGGATGGCGCGGGCGTGCAGTTCGAATTCGTTCTGCACTTGCGAGCACATCGTCACCATGCCGGTGTCGTGCGGACGCGGGCTGACTTCGCTGAACCAGACTTCGTCGCCTTTGACGAACAATTCCACACCGAAGATGCCCAGGCCGCCGAGGTCGTCCGTGACGGTTTTTGCAATGTCGCGCGTGCGCTGCAAGGCCAGTGGCGACATGGCTTGCGGCTGCCAGCTTTCGACGTAATCACCTTGCACCTGGACATGGCCGATGGGTTCGCAGAAGTGCGTTTCTGTTTTGCCATCCGCGCCGATTGCGCGCACGGTGAGTTGGGTGATTTCATAATCGAAACGGATCAGCCCTTCGACGATCACCTTACCCTGATTCACGCGGCTGCCGCTGGCGGCATAATCCCATGCGGCTTCCACTTCATCAGCACCATCCACTTTGGATTGCCCCTTGCCGGACGATGACATCACCGGCTTGACGATGCAAGGATAACCAATATGGTTTATCGCGGCGCGCATCTCTGCCAGGCTATCGGCAAAACGATACGGCGAGGTCGGCAGGCCCAGCGTCTCGGCAGCCAGACGGCGTATACCTTCGCGGTTCATGGTCAAACGTGCGGCACGCGCGGTGGGGATGACGCGCGCCAGTCCTTCTCGCTCGATTTGCTCCAGCATGTCGGTGGCGATGGCTTCGATCTCCGGCACGATCAGGTGCGGTTTTTCCTGTTCGATCAGCGTGCGCAATGCAACACCGTCCGCCATATTGATGACGTGGGCACGATGCGCCACCTGGTGTCCGGGCGCGTTGGCGTAGCGATCCACGGCGATGGTTTCCACGCCCAGGCGTTGCAGCGCGATGATGACTTCCTTGCCCAGTTCGCCGCTGCCCAGCAGCATGACGCGGATGGCGGAAGGGGTGAGCGGTGTACCGATGATTAGCGGATAGGTTTGAATGTTCATGCTATGTGATTTTGTTGATATAGTCTGCGCGAAATTATACACACGGAGATGCTATTGCATGCACGGCAACGGGAGTAATATGTGCCGGAAGCCAACCATAAGGAGCGGGATCATGACGAATATCGTGCAATTACTGGGTGATGAAGCTGAACATCTGCTGAAGTATCGTTGTACCGGGATCAGCAAAGAATCGCTGCATTTGCCGGGGCCGGATTATGTGGATCGCGTGGTGGCAATCAAAGACCGCAAGCCCGGCGTGCTGCGCAGCCTGCAAGCCTTGTACGGGCATGGTCGGCTGGCGAACAGCGGTTATCTTTCGCTGCTGCCGGTGGATCAGGGCGTGGAACATTCCGGCGGCGCATCGTTCGCGCCCAACCCGATTTATTTCGACCCGGACAACATCGTCAAGCTCGCCATCGAAGGCGGCTGCAACGGCGTGGCTTCGACGCTCGGTGTGCTGTCTTCGGTGGCGCGCCGCTACGCGCACAAGATTCCGTTCATCGTGAAAATCAACCACAACGAAATACTGTCCTACCCCAACATCTACGACCAGACGCTGTTCGCCAGCGTGGATCAGGCGTTCGACATGGGCGCAGTGGCGGTGGGGGCGACGGTGTTCTACGGTTCCGAACATTCGCGCCGCCAGATACAGGAAGTTTCCGAAGCGTTCGAGCACGCGCACGATCTCGGCATGGCGACTATCTTATGGGCTTACTTGCGCAATCCGGCGTTCAAGACTGCTGACAAGGATTACCACGTTGCCGCCGATCTGACTGGCCAGGCCAATCACCTTGCAGTCACCATCAACGCCGACATCGTCAAGCAGAAAATGGCCGAGAACAACGGCGGCTACAACGCCATCAAGTTCGGCAAGACCCATCCCAAGGTTTATAGCGAATTGACAACAGACCACCCGATCGACCTGGTGCGTTATCAGGTGGCGAACTGCTACATGGGGCGCGCAGGCATGATCAATTCCGGCGGCGAGTCGGGCAAGAATGATTTACAGCAGGCAGTGCGCACCGCGGTGATTAACAAGCGCGCGGGCGGCATGGGGTTGATCTCGGGACGTAAGGCGTTCCAGAAACCGGTACAGGACGGGGTGGCGTTATTGAATGCGATACAGGATGTGTATCTGGATAAAACGGTAACGGTGGCGTAAGCAAGCGGGAATCTTTGGCGAGTGATTGCTGAAAACTGCTACCGCTGGATTTCTGCTCCGGGATCAGAAACGGATCAACGGTGTGCCACCAAAGGGTGTGCCGCCAGGACTTGGGATTTTTCCGCGATTCCGCCGCGTTTGAGCATGGAGAGATATTCCACCTCTTTGAGCGAGATTACTTTTTCCAGGTAGGCGATGTTTTTTTCTATCGATTCGAGATAGTAATTGTTCTCGACACCCATCACATCTTTGAAGTGCAGGCTCAGCTTGGCGTACATGCTGCCCAACGCGCCGTCGAGCTTTTCCCGGGTAATGCCGTAAAACGATTTGGTCTGGCGCAACAGATCGTACATGTTCTGGTAATTGCCGAAGTTTGCTTCCTTGAACTCCAGATACAGGAACAGCAGTTTTTCCAGATAGGTGCGGTCGGCCATTTGTCCAGTCAGATCGGCGGTGGCTACGATCTGCCCGAGCAAACGGGTGCGTTCATCGGGAAAATCAATTCGGGGAAATTTCAGCGCGGGATCGGTACCGCTCATCATCGGCTCCAGCGAAGCGGC
>JAYVKW010000167.1:0-8443 GCA_043768015.1 Gallionella sp. | reverse complement strand
CGGCGGCGGAACAAAAAAATGCCCACCGCGAGCACAAGCAATAAACTCAGCGGCGGCAGCAGGAAAGTGGCAATGAAGTTGGTGATGAACCAGGACATGACAAGATTCGCGGTTTCAGAATGTGCTTATCTTACCGGGTTTCATTTGTTTTTCTGAAATCTGCATGAAGGTGCCAACAAATGAAGGGTTGCTTCGCTGCTAGATTCCTTGTGTTCAAAACTTGGCGGCGGAAAATGATCTGATTTTAAGGCTATTGACAGGATGGTCGAATGCATGAAACAGTGAGCTCCAGCTTGGAGAGAAAAACTAAAAACGTATTTTGAATGCTCAGAGGGAAGATGATGGATGCGCCAGCGTTTGACACAAAAAGATTTGTTTGGCCTGCTTTACGATCCATCGTTTTCTGTTTGTTGGCCTTTATTGATCTCGACACTGACGGTGATAAATCCTGCGCAAGCGTCGGGCGTGGTGTCTCCTGTTTCGACTTATTGCCTTTGGTCAAGTCTCAATTCATGGGCCCGTCCGGTCTGCGGTTTAAGTTCTGCTGATGCAGCTTGTGCGCTTGTTGGTACAACGGCGCGAACCACCACCGGTACCTACGGTGGTTGCCAGAATGGTTATTATTATTGGACTGCCTCGTCTAGTTGCCCTGCTCATACCACTTCGACTACTCCACCCTGCACCTGCAACACCGGCTTTGTGCCCGACCCCACTGCAACAAGTTGCGTGCCTGTTGACACTTGTACGGCGGTGGCTAAGTTGACACCGCTGCCCGCAAACGATGCATGTGCGAATGTACTGGAGAACATCCACTCGACCCAAGCACAGAAGGATGCGGCTTGTGGCGCGTTGACGGATAAGTTGAAAACTGGCATGGCTTGTTTCAGAGATAAGCTTTCTCGCACTAACGATATTGTCACTGGCAACCCCACTCCCCTGGTGGTTACATCGGATATCCGCGATATTGCCTATCAGGCGCATCTCAGGGAAGTTTGGGACAAGATGGAAATATTGGTGAAAAAAATAGCTAAAGACCCAGCGCTACAAACTGCTTGTGCCACCCGGCGCGCCGAGTTTGCCGCAGAGAAAGGCTGCGATAACGCTGGCTCTTGTGAAAGCAAGAGTTGTTCTGCTGCGTCTGACAATGGCCAGCGCAGCCATTGTTTAAAGGGCAGACCCGCAGACGCCAATCCGAACGATGCGCAGCACACCCAAGGCAACGCTTTTGATGTTAGTGAGGATTACACCATTAATCCTTTGCAAGATGTGCTGGACGCAGGCAACCCGCAACAAGACATTCAGCAATTCCTAGACGCGCCCACCAACTGCGGGCTAACTTGGGGCGGGACGTTTCAGACAATTATGATCCAATTCACTTCGGAGTAAGGAGGACAGCACCATGAAACAAAAACTCAACCATTCAAACTTTCTCTTGCCGCTGTTTGTTGCGTTATTGATGGTCGCTAATCATGCGGCACAGGCTCAGCAAGCGCCCGTGGTGGTAAAGACCTATGGTCAGCATATCGGTGGCAATATCGTTTACCACCATGAGGTGACCAACAATGGTAACCGGGACGTAGTGGACATTGCTATCGGGTTGGACACCGACAACGTCGGTCCAAACACCTCAACGAGATCGAAGGGTGAACTCAACTTCGTCATGCCGGTAGGCTCCGGTATGACGAAACTGAAAATCAATCCGGCTTCTATTTCAGGGCCGACCGGATGGTCTGCGGAAATCATCCAGATTCAGGATAGCGGGCGCTTTATGCAATGGCGTTCTCCCGGCTATCCGCAGCCAGACATTCAGACAGGACAAACCTTTCGCTTTAGCGTCACCGTGCCAAAATATGCTCTAGGTTATCTTACCGGCCACTTCTCGGCTGGATTTGCCGACGGCAATGATCCTTGGTATTACAACGGTGCGATGGAAAAGCTCGACACCACTCCGCCCACCCTCTCGATCACGCTGAGTCCCGCCACACTCTGGCCACCCAATAACAAACAGGCGCCTGTTACTGCCGCCATCACAGTGAAAGACGATTACGACCCCGAACCTGAAATCAAACTTGAATCCATCACCGCCAATGAGCTGCTTGACGCCAATGACATCCAGGGCGCACAGCTCGGCACCGACGATCGGAGTTTTTCCTTAGCGGCAAAACGCGCGGGGAATAATCTGGCCGGGCGCATCTACACCGTCACTTATTCCGCCACCGACGGCTCGGGCAACAAATCTATTGCCAGCGCCACAGTGACTGTGCCGCACGATCAGGGGAAATAGTTCATGGGGTGCGCCCTGTGCCCACGCGAACTGCATCTCAAGAAGGTGCGCTTAAATAGCGTTTGACAGTGGAGGCTGCGCTGCAATAGAATGCGCGCCCTTCGAGGTTTACTTATTGAATTTTTAGGAATTGTGGCTATGAAAACATTTTCCGCTAAAGCCGAGGAAGTCCAGCATAACTGGCTTCTGGTTGACGCAGCAGATCAAGTGCTGGGCCGTCTGGCCGCACAGATCGCTTCCCGTCTGCGTGGCAAGCACAAGGCAATTTACACACCGCACGTGGATACCGGCGATTTCGTCGTCGTGGTCAATGCCGACAAACTGCGCGTGACCGGTAACAAGGCAGAAGCCAAGCTGTATCATCGCCACACGACTTATCCGGGTGGTTTGTACACCACCAACTTTGCCAAGATGCAGGCGCGTCATCCCAGCCGTGTTTTGGAAAAAGCCGTCAAGGGTATGCTGCCAAAAGGCCCGTTGGGCTACGCGATGCTGCGCAAGATGAAGGTGTATGCCGGTGGGGCGCATCCGCATGAAGCGCAACAACCGAAACCCGTTAATTTGTTGAAGGCCCAATAATTTTTTGAAAGCGCAAATATGAGCGTAACTTATAACTACGGTACCGGTCGTCGCAAAAGTGCGGTGGCGCGTGTGTTCATGAAGGTGGGCAAGGGCGACATCGTGGTGAACGACAAGCCGGTAGATGTGTTCTTTTCGCGTGAGACCGGACGCATGGTCGTGCGTCAGCCGCTGACTTTGACCGAAACCCTGGGTAAGTTTGACATCATGGTGAATGTCACCGGTGGTGGAGAGTCTGGTCAAGCTGGTGCGGTGCGTCACGGCATCACCCGTGCGTTGATCGACTACGATGCTTCGTTCAAGGCCGTGTTGAAGCAAGCCGGTCTGGTGACCCGCGATGCGCGTGAAGTGGAACGCAAGAAGGTTGGTCTGCGTAAGGCGCGTCGCCGCAAACAATTCTCCAAGCGTTAAGGCGTTTTGGATGTATTGCAAAAGCCGCCTTCGGGCGGCTTTTTTATTTTGTTGTAGAATACCAAGCGTTTTTAATGGAAGTTGCGATGATCAAAGTTGGCATAGTTGGCGGAACAGGCTACACCGGGGTCGAATTGCTGCGTCTGTTGGCGGCGCACCCGCAGGTGGCTTTGCAAGTGATTACTTCGCGTGCCGATGCCGGTACGCCTGTCAGCCTAATGTTCCCCAGTCTGCGCGGTTATGTGGATTTGCCGTTCACCCATCCCGACCAGGCGCATCTCGATAAATGTGATCTGGTGTTCTTTGCCACCCCCAGCGGCATTGCTATGCAGCAAGTGCGCGCTCTGCTCGATGCGGGCGTCAAGGTGATCGATCTGGCGGCAGACTTTCGCTTGCAGGATGTTGCCTCATGGGAAAAATGGTATGGCATGAGCCACGCTTGCCCGGATCTGGTTGCGGAGGCGGTATATGGTTTGCCTGAAGTGAATCGCGCGCAGATCAAAACTGCCCGGCTGGTCGCCAACCCCGGTTGTTATCCCACGGCGGTGCAATTGGGTTTTATACCGCTGTTAGAGGCGGGTGTGATTGAGCCGAACAGCTTGATCGCCGATGCCAAGTCTGGCGTGTCTGGTGCGGGACGCAAGACGGAAATGGCTAATTTGTTTTCGGAAGCCTCGGATAATTTCAAGGCCTACGGGGTGGCAGGGCATCGCCACCTGCCGGAAATAAAACAGGGCTTGGCGCGAGTGTCCGGCCAAGAGGTCGGGTTGACCTTTGTGCCACACCTCACGCCAATGATACGGGGTATCCATGCCACGCTGTACGGCAGGTTGACGAGGGAGGCAGATTTGCAGATGCTGTTCGAACAGCGTTATGCCAACGAGCCTTTCGTGGACGTGATGCCGGCGGGCAGTCTTCCCGAGACACGCTCGGTACGCGGTGCGAATCATTGCAGGATTGCGGTGCATAGGCCGCAGGGCGGTGATACGGTAGTGGTGTTGTCGGTGATCGATAACCTGGTCAAGGGCGCGGCAGGCCAGGCGGTGCAGAACATGAACATCATGTTTGGGTTGCCGGAAGCCACCGCCTTGAACAATATTCCTTTGTTACCCTGATATGTGGCGCGGAGTCGAACGGAGAGTTAAACGAAGATTCAGCATTTCAGCACCGCGGTTGTCGGTGCGGCCTCACATCGCGTGGTATTTGCGCTGGGGCATGATGTTGCCGTTCGTGTTGGCGGCATTCGGACTAGCCTGGTGGGCATATGGCAATGGCTTGGAGTTTGCCGGTTTTCACCGCGGCCAAGCCGAGCAGGAGTTGTCCAGACTGCACGATCAGGTCGCCAAATTGGCGGCGGAAAATGCGCAACTCAGTGACAAAGTTGCGCAATTTGAGCGGGCAATTCAAATTGAACAGGCCAGTAATCAGGCAACGTCCGAGCAGCTTAAAAGTATGGCTGATGAAAATGTTCACCTTCAGGAAGACCTGGTGTTTTTCCAAAATCTTACCGCGACGGCGGGTAAAGAGGGTGAACTGGGCGTGCATCGTTTAACATTGGAAAGGGATATAATACCGGGCGAGTACCGTCTGCGCATGTTGTTGGTGCAGAGCGGACAGCGCGCCAAGACATTTAGCGGGAGTTATCAGTTGGTCGCTACGGTAGTAGAAAACGGGCAAAGCACCACCCATGTATTCCCACAAGATGAGTCAGGGAATGCCCAATTCAAACTCAGCTTCAGGTATTATCGGCGTATTGAGCAAAGTATCCTGTTGCCTTCTGATGCGCAATTGGAAAGCGTGCAAGTGCGCATCTTCGAACAAGGCGCAACCGAGCCGAAGGTACGACAAAGCGTAAGTCTCTCATAAGGCAAGGAGGAACAATGTTCAGTAAAAAACACAGCAAACCACAAACCCAGATTGGTACGCTGATTGGTGCGGGAACCACTGTCGAAGGGAATTTGAATTTCAGCGGCGGGATGCGCATAGACGGTCAGGTGAACGGCAATGTTGTCGCCGTACCTGACAAGCCGAGCACGCTGGTGTTGAGCGAGCACGCGCAGGTGAACGGCGAGGTCAATGTTACCCATTTGGTAATCAATGGCTCGATCAGCGGCCCGGTATTCGTCAGCGAATATATGGAACTACAGAGCCAAGCCAAGGTCAATGGCGATGTGCATTACACTACGCTGGAAATCCAGTTGGGCGCAATCGTTGAAGGGCGCCTGATACATACCAATACTGCAATACAGGACAAAGTGGTGGCGTTTAAATCGAGTAGCGGCGAATAACTTTTTGAGGAGCATAAAATGAATGCAATGACTGAAGTGCCTGTAGCCGAAATACAAGATCCGCTGTTGTTCACCGACAATGCGGCCAACAAGGTAAAACAATTGATCGAGGAAGAAGGCAACATCGACCTCAAATTGCGCGTGTTTGTCAGCGGTGGCGGCTGTTCCGGTTTTCAATACGGATTTACTTTTGATGAGGTAACCAACGAAGACGACACCGTGCTGAACAAAAACGGCGTGCAATTGCTGATCGACCCGATGAGCTTCCAGTATCTGGTTGGTGCGGAAATCGACTATCAGGAAAGCTTGGAAGGTTCGCAGTTCGTTATCAAAAACCCGGGTGCCACGAGCACCTGCGGCTGTGGTTCGTCGTTTTCAGCTTAATCGTCTTTTACTTGGTTTGTCGTACACGTGGCACTCAGTGCCCCGTTTTCTTTTCTATGCGTGATGAATTACCCCCAAGACACAGGGATGCCTGGCACCGGTGACCAGTGGCAGGTTGGCGGTCTTGCCGTGCAGGGTTTGTTGCGCAAGCCAGGCGAAGGCGATGGCTTCAAGATAATCGCTGTCTACACCAAGCGTGTTGGTTGTTTGCACACTGCTACCAGGTAGAAGTGCAGCCAGGCGGTTATACAAAGCCTGGTTGTGCGCTCCGCCGCCGCATAAATAAATTTCTTTTGCGCCGAAGCAATGTTGTTGAATAGCTTGCGCGATGCTGCGGCAGGTCAGTTCCAGCAGGGTGGCCTGCACGTTTACAGCAACTTCATTACTCCGCACTTTGTTTTGTATCCAGGCAAGGTTAAATAAATCACGCCCGCAGCTTTTGGGCGGTGACAGGGAGAAGTATGGTTCAGCGAGCATTTTTTCCAATAAGGAGGGCTGTATTTTGCCGGATGTTGCCCATGTGCCGTTGTCATCGTATGGCTTGCCCAGGTTCTGCATACACCAGATGTCCATCAACAAGTTGCCGGGGCCACAGTCGAAGCCCGAAGTGTCGGCTCCGGGTTGCAAGTTGGTCAGGTTGCTGATGCCGCCGATGTTGACGATGACGCGGTGGATGTCCGGATGACGCAGCACATGATCGTGAAACGCGGGAACCAGCGGCGCGCCTTGTCCACCTGCGGCGATGTCGCGGCTGCGAAAGTCGCTGACCACCGTGATGCCGGTCAATTCAGCGAGCAGCGCGACGTTGCCGATTTGCAGGGAGTAGCCGTGCTCGGGACAGTGGCGGATGGTTTGGCCGTGGCAGCCGATGGCACGTATCTGTGTCGCTACGATGTCGGTTTGGGACAAGAGCGTAGAGATACTATTGGCATATAACCGTGCCAATTGGTTGCCGATGATTTGCGCCTGATGCAGCTCGTTGTGACTGGGCAGGTGCAACGCCAGTAAGGCATTTTTCAGCGCGTCGTCAAATGGCAGATAGTATTGGGCGAGTTGCAGCGGTTTGGGTTGGCTTAAATCGACAAGGACGGCATCAATGCCGTCCAGGCTGGTTCCTGACATCAACCCGACATATAACTCAGGCTGCGTCACTGGTCAATTAGTCGAGTTTCGCGAGGTTGGTATTGCGCAGCAGGTTCAGGCGCGCAACGAAGTCGTTCGCCACGGGTTGAAACGCGGTGAGGTAGGCACTGGCTATGGGTTTTGCATCGGGCAAGGCAACGCGCAACGGGTCGTGTTGCTGGCCATTCACCTTGAATTCATAATGCAGATGCGGCCCGGTTGTCAAACCGGTCATGCCGACGTAACCGATGACTTCGCCTTGCGCGACATGTTGGCCCTTATGCAGGCCCTTGGCAAAGCGCGACAAATGGCCATATACCGTAGTGTAGCGGCCCTGATGATTGACCATGATGACGTTGCCATAGCCGCCTTGTTTGCCGACTATGGAAACTACCCCGTCAGCGGTCACTTTGACTTTGCTACCCATAGACGCGGCGAAATCCACGCCCTTGTGCGAGCGCCATTTGTTGAGTATCGGATGAAAACGGGAGAGGGAAAAGCGTGAGCTCACCCGCGAAAACTCGATGGGCGAACGCAGAAAGGCTTTGTGTACGCTCTTGCCTTCCGGGGTGTAATAATCGCCGTGTTGCGCATCTTGCTGAAAATACACGGCACGGTAAGTATGGCCTTGATTGATGAATTCGGCAGCCTGGATGCGGCCCGTATGCAGCAACGCGCCGTTGCTGTAGGTCATTTCATACACCACGGTGAATTTGTCGCCTTTGCGTAAATCATGATGGAAATCGATGTCGCCGCTGAAAAGTTCGTTCAGTTGGTTGGCGGCGGCTTCCGGCAAACCTACTTCGTCGGTGGCGGAATACAAGTTGGTTTTGATTTCGCCGGTGCGCACGAACAAGCGATTTTCCAGTTGCACGGGGAGTGTTTTAGTATTGAAAGAACCGCCTTGTTTTTCAATCAACATCTGCGCGCTGTTGTCAGCGAGATAGCGCAACGCGATCAAACCGCCGGTGGCAGTGGTTTCGGCTTGCACTTCTGTGCCGACCGGCAATTTGCGGAAAGACGCGGCTTCGGTGGATTTGCGCAAATAGTCACTGGCGGCGGCATCTTCAATACTCAGGCGGCGTAACAGTTCATCCACGGTATCGCCGCGTTGCACACGTTCATCGCGCCAGTAGCTGGCAGCGGCAGTTTCGTCAACGGTGACTTTGGATAATGCAATTTCTTCGATGGCAACCTTGGTCGAGGTCAAATCAAAATCACTCTGCGGTACCAGGCCGAAAGCGGTGACTACGCCCAGCAACGGCAGGGTGGACAGGGCCACGAACCAGCGCAGTTTTTTTTTGCTGGCCAGTATTTTGCTTTCTGGCATTTTGCGTTCTTGGCCGAGCGGATTTTGGGTTAACATTCGTGCCTC
>JAYVKW010000166.1:0-3066 GCA_043768015.1 Gallionella sp. | reverse complement strand
CATGTTGTTTCCAGTTCGCCGGCAATTCGCCGTTGATGCGGCGCTCGAATTCAGCCGCCTCTTCCGGGAACGCGGCGCGGTATTCAGCGAACTTGTTGTCCCACAGCTTTTCCAGGCCAGTGCCTTTGGTGCGCGCGTCCCATGCCTCGTAAACATGCTTGGGAATTTCGAACGGCGGATATTTCCAACCAATGCGCTCTCGCGTCGCCGCCACTTCGGCATCGCCCAGAGCTGCGCCATGCGCTTCGTGCGTATCGGCCTTGTTCGGCGCACCCATGCCGATGATGGTTTTACAGCAGATCATGCTGGGCTTGTCGGTCACCGCCTTGGCGGCAACAATGGCGGCGTTCACTGCTTCGGAATCATGCCCGTTCACATCGGCAATCACGTGCCAACCGTAAGCTTCGAAGCGTTTAGCGGTATTGTCGGTGAACCAGCCCTCGGTGTGTCCGTCAATCGAGATGTTGTTGTCATCCCAAAATGCGATCAATTTGCCCAGCCCCCAAGTTCCCGCCAATGCGCAAGATTCGTGGGAGATTCCTTCCATCATGCAGCCGTCACCCAGAAACACGTAAGTGTGGTGATTGACGATTTCGTGACCGGGCTTGTTGAATTCCGCAGCCAATAATTTTTCCGTCATCGCCATGCCCACCGCATTGGTGATGCCTTGACCGAGCGGGCCGGTGGTGGTTTCTATGCCGGGGGCGTAGCCGTATTCGGGATGGCCGGGAGTCTTGGAATGCAGTTGACGGAAACGCTTCAACTCTTCCATCGGCAAATCGTAGCCGGACAAATGCAGTAAGGCGTAGATCAGCATCGAACCGTGACCGTTGGACAGGACGAAACGGTCACGGTCAGGCCACTGGGGATTGGCCGGGTTATGGCGCAGATGGCGGTTCCACAGCACGTCGGCGATTTCTGCCATGCCCATCGGCGCGCCGGGGTGACCGGAATTGGCCTTTTGCACGGCGTCCATTGCCAAGGCACGGATCGCGCCGGTGGTGTCATTGAATTTTGGGGGGGTGATACGTCGCGTTGCAGTCATTATCTTGCTTCCTCCGGAACAGCCCCCTTGAGAATTGAACATCCTTGGGGGGACGGGTTATATTTGACGCATTAAAAGGGCATGATTATGCCGCAGCCTCCCGATTAGGGCAACCGCCGCACCAATATGGGTTCCTACTGTGATTCGCCCACGCTGCCCTTTTTGGCGAATTTAATGCCCAGTTGCTTGAGTTTGCGATAAAGATGGGTGCGCTCCAGCCCGACCTTATCGGCTACCCGAGAGACATTCCCGTCTTCTTTGCGCAAATGATAGTCAAAGTAAAGCGCGTCAAAATGGTCGCGCGCTTCGCGCAAGGGTAAATCCAGCGGCAGAGAAATTTGCAGCGCCTGTCCATCGATGCTCAGGGCGATCTTTTGGCCTTGCGCCTCGATAATCCGGGCCTGCGGCTTGGGCGCATCATCCCTGATTGCTTTGGCAATGGTGCTGAGCAGCTTTTGCAACGCAATGGGTTTTTCCAGAAAATCCACCGCACCGATGCGTGTCGCTTCGACCGCGGTTTCTATCGTGCCGTGACCCGACATCATCACCACCGGCATGGTCAGCAATTCCTGCTCGACCCACTCCTTGAGCAAAGTGATACCGTCGGTATCCGGCATCCAGATATCGAGCAACACCAGATCCGGTTCGCGCTCGTTCCGATAGGCGCGTGCCTGCTCGGCGTTTTCGGCCAGAGAAACTTGATATCCTTCATCGAACAGGATTTCCGATAACAACTCGCGGATGCCGATTTCATCATCCACCACCAATATTTGTTTGCTTGTCATTGTGGAACCTCTAGAAATTTGTTTTGCGGGATGGCAGGCCGGACACGGCGTTGCGATAGCATCCGGGGCGGGTAGGCCTGCTGCTACACGCTTCCGCACCGCGCCTTACGGCCACCGTGTCGCGTGGGCAGCGCAAGGAGCTGCGCATAACCAGCGACTTGCCCGCTTGTGGGCTTAGTCGAATGGCTAGTAGTCCTATCAATGAACGACGAGGCATATCGGATAGATAGACGCACCCGCAAGGGGTAGGCCGTGCGGTTCCCGTAGCTGAAGCTACGACCGCTGCGCACAGGGG
Organism: Gallionella sp.; assembly: GCA_043768015.1. GTDB lineage: Bacteria > Pseudomonadota > Gammaproteobacteria > Burkholderiales > Gallionellaceae > Gallionella. Next base: position 941 of record JAYVKW010000166.1, on the reverse strand, counting down.
TGAGCGAGCACGTGACGCCGCGATTCGCCCGGAAAACAAATTTATAGGGGTTCCCATTATGTCTCCTCAACCAGCGGCAGACTGATACTGATTCGCGCCCCGCCGCCCACGATATTTTCAATGGTGATATGCCCGCCATGCTCTTCCACTATCTTTTTCACGATTGCCAGTCCCAATCCGGTACCTTTAGCCTTGGTCGTCATGTATGGCTCAAAGGCGCGCGACAACACGCTCTCAGGAAAGCCCGCGCCATTGTCCTCGACCCACAAATGAATTTCTCCATTTCGTGTTTCAGTATGCAATGTTAGTTGCGGTTGCGCGACACCCTGCAACGCGTCTTGCGCATTCTGCAGCAGGTTGTGGATAACCTGGCGCAAGCGGGTCGCGTCCCCGTTGACTTCGCTTTGCTGCGCATCCAGCTTCAATACGGTGAGAATCACATTCGTTTCATACAAGCCCATCACTTCCTTGATCAACTTATGCACATCCAGTCGCGACAGTTTTAATGCCGGACCGCGTGCGTAATTGGCAAAATCGTTCACCATGTTTTTCATCGCGGCGACCTGGCTGACGATGGTTTGCGTGGCGCGCCGCAACAGTTGCGCGTCGCCTTCATCAAGCTTGTCACTGAGCTTGTGCTGCAAACGTTCCGCCGAAAGCTGTATCGGGGTGAGCGGATTCTTGATTTCGTGCGCAAGCCGTCGCGCTACTTCGCCCCATGCCGCCTGCCGCTCTGCCTGCAACAGGTGGCTGATATCATCGAACACCACCACATAGCCGGCTTCCCCGCCTTGCGGCAGGCGTGTTCCGCGCATCAACAGTATCTGGGTGCCATTTCTGCTCAGGCGTTCTATCTGTCGCTGCCATTCGCCGCTACCGGTTTCGCCGAAAGCCTCCATGACGGTGTGGCAGAACGATCTCAGCAGGCTGTACTTCTCGGC
>JAYVKW010000165.1:0-7362 GCA_043768015.1 Gallionella sp. | reverse complement strand
GCGGCCTCGGTCAGCTTTTGCGCCATGGACTCGTCGAGACCCACCAGGACGTACAGCGTCCCATCCGGGCTGGTGACACTTCTCACGATTCGTGTGCCCCGCAGTGACTGGTCGGTGATCTGCTTGGTTACCGAGGTGTTGACACGGTCAACCGTCTCCTTGCTCGCCGCGCCGGTGGTTTCGACATACTGCTTGATCATGTTCTGCACCTGCACACGCATGTTCTGGGCAAGTTGTACGCGCGCTCCGGTAGCGGCCATCTGCTTCATGAAATCGTAGCCGCCATCAGATTTGGCGGCTGAACCCATCGCTGCCACCGGTATACCCTCGACAGGCTGATCGCAAACCCAGCCTGGAGCCGACTCTTTTGAATTCGGAAAAGTACAGTCCGCCATCTTTTCCTTGGCCGGAGTGCTCGAGCAACCTGTGACGCCTATCACAGCAACAGCAGACAACAGCACATAAATAAATTTACGCATGATAATCTCTCCCGATTTTAAGTGGAAAATAAAACAACTCCAATATGACTTTGGATGTAAGCAGACTCGTGTTTATCTTACAAAACACAGCTTTCCCGCGCATCATTATATTCACAACGAGCAGGTTAACAGCAATAATTCAATAATTTTTCAGGGTGCTTTCCATGCCCCATTATCATAGCTGCGACTAACTGTAAAGCAGGCAGTTTTCTATGCGTCATCTCTAATTTTGCCCATTGCGCAACGCAGCGATACGCTCATCCAGCGGCGGATGGGTCATGAATATTTTCGCAAAACTCTTGCCGCCGGAGATGCCGAAAGCAGCCATTTTTTCCGGCAGGGTGACCTGCTCGTGATTCATCTTCAGACGCTCCAGCGCGGCGATCATTTTTTCGCGCCCGGCCAGCGATGCGCCACCCGCATCGGCGCGGAATTCACGCTGGCGCGAGAACCACATCACGATGACGCTGGCCAGCACACCCAGCACCAGTTGCGCCGCTATTTCCGCAACGAAGGCACCGATGCCGCGACCGTTCCGGCCATCATTTTTGAGCAACACGCGATCCACGAAAAAGCCGAACAGCTTGGCGAAAAATATCACGAAGGTATTCACCACGCCTTGAATCAAGGCCATGGTCACCATATCGCCATTGGCGACGTGGCTGACTTCATGCGCCAGCACCGCTTCCGCTTCGTCCCTGCTCATGTTGTGCAGCAGGCCGCTGCTCACCGCTACCAGCGCGTTGTTGCGGTTCCACCCGGTAGCGAACGCATTCACGTCCGGCGCATCGTAAATCGCCACTTCCGGCATCCCGATACCGGCGGCTTGCGCTTGTTTGCGCACCGTGTCCACCAGCCAGCGTTCGGTGGGATCGATCGGGTTTTCGATGACCCGTGCGCCGACCATGCGCTTGGCCGACCACTTGGACATGGCCAGCGAAACCAGCGAACCGGCAAAACCGATCACGGCAGACAATACCAGCAGCGCGGTGAAATTAATCGTGCCGGATTCATTCACCCAGCGATCCACGCCGAGTATCCGCAAAGTGACGCTAATCACGGCCACCACTGCCAGGTTGGTCATAAGAAACAGAAAAATTCGTTTCATTCTTTCATCTCCGTTATCGAAAAATTATGCTGCTCGGTTTACCGCTACCGTCGCCACGCTGTTTGCGACGTTGGGGCGCCATCGCCAGATTTCAAGGCGTCAGATTTCAAGAGTTGCTTCGACGGTGGTAAACTCGCCTGCATACGATAGCCTAGCGGAGCAAAAGTTGCAGGAACTGCTCAATCATCCCGCCGTACAAGCCGGCCTGGCGCCTTTCCTGGTCGCACTCGTTACGGCCGGGCTATTCCGGCGCATCGGATTGAGCGGCTTGTCCCTCATCGCCGGATTTGCCGCCACTGTTTACCTGGCCAGCGACTTCGCTATCGAGCCGCTCACCGCCTCGCGAAAAATCGTTCTGTTGGGCTTGATCAGCGCATTGCTCGGCCTGCTGCCCGGTTTATTGCAATCGCGCTGGCTCGCCATGCTGCTTCCCGTGCTCGGCGGCGCAGCCGCCATTTGGACGGTGCAGCGCGTTCTCCAGCAACAGGCACCCCAAGCGGCACTGCTATGGGGCGCGGGTTGCGCGGCTTATGTCGCGATTCTGGTATGGGGCATGGACATGCTATCGGACCAGGAACCGCTACGCGCTGCCAGCGCAGCCACCGCGCTGGGCATCGGCACCGGTGGCGCGGCCTTGGTCGGCGCATCCGCCTTGCTGGGTCAATTCGGTTTAGCGCTCGGCTCTGCCGCAGCCGCACACTGGTTGATTCAGATGATCAGCAACCACTCGCTCCCGACCGGACGCACCTTCACTTTACCGCTCGCGATGATTGCCGGGCTGACCGGCTGTGTGGCAGTGTTAAGTGCACAACTCCCGTGGTACGCGCTGCCCATCCTTGCTGCTATTCCCCTTGCAGCCTGGCTCGTGCCACTGCCCAACCTGTCAGTCCGGATACAAAGCCTGTTGCTCCTGATACTGACATTCGCCTTCGCGGCTGGCGTGATTTATGTGACATGGCGCGTGGCCGGAGATGTTCCGTTTTAGCTTTACAGGAATAACCCCGATTGCTACGATGGCCCCCATCAAACACTTGTTTGATTTTTTACAACCACGTAAGGAACAACTATGCGCAAATCAATATTCACCTCTCTCGTTATCTCCGTTGCGCTGCCACTGTCCGCCTTTGCCGCCGACAGCTATACAATAGACCCGCCTCACACCTTTCCGCATTTCAGTATCAGCCATCTGGGCTTCTCGACCATGCAAGGCCGGTTTGACAAGACCAGCGGCACAGTAACGCTGGATCGCGCGGCAAAAACCGGTTCTGTAGAAATCAGCATCGAGACCGCCTCGGTCAGCACCGGCTTCGCCAAGCGCGACGAACATTTGAAATCGCCGGACTTTTTTAACGCAGCGGAATTTCCGGCGATCACTTACAAGTCCACCGCGATGCATTTCAAGGGCGACACACCTGCCAGCGTGGACGGCAACCTGACCATACTGGGCGTCACCAAGCCGGTCACATTGACGATAGACACATTCAATTGCGGTGTTGACCCAATGGATCCGCTGAAGAAAAAGCAAAAATGCGGCGCCGGTGCCAGCGCCCAAATCAAACGCTCCGACTTCGGTGTTAAATACGCGCTGCCTGCAGTGGGTGACGACGTGAAGCTGGTATTTGAAATCGAAGCGATCAAAAACTAACTTAAAGTTGCATATCAGAAAAAGGCAGTCCGCGCGGACTGCCTTTTTTGTTTTTCTGGGTTATACCCCGAGTATGAACTTATTGGCTTTTTTGCGTGCGCTCATAGTGACGGAAAACTAAAATGTAAAACAATATCTTGATGATCACATCCTGCAGCGAATGAAATGGAATATCAAGTTGTGGTTCAGCAAATGGCACGAAGCTGAATACTATATTGCCATTTTGGCTGCCTGAAAGCGGAACTACGATAAATTCAACTGTGCCTTTTGTTTTCTGCCCGGCGATGCTGGAGGTGTGTATCCAGCTACCCTGTAAATTGTCACCTCAACTTTCTTGCCCTTCGCAAACCTGATTGAATGGCACAAAACAACCTCATGTTTGGCAGCAAGCTCTGACAAATGGAGGCGCACGACAGCAAGTGAGATGCCTGTAGCTTTAGCGATGTCCGTGTCCAGCCGCTCACCTTGCGTTTTCAGGTATTGCAGAATTTCTTTCATAAGTTCACTACCACGCAACCAATATAGCCGACGTATCACTGTACGCTTATAAACAACGCAATGCGAAGTATTTGACAGCAACTAGGGCAACTTCGCGAAGTGCAGCTTTTGGCACGTAGCGACACTCCGACTATGTGGATTGTCTGCATAGAAGCAGTCGTTTAAAATTGTGCTCGCGACAATAAATTCAGATCACTCGATAGCTGTTGACAGCGACGTTCAATGCCCGACTCTTCGCAGTTATTCGATTAATTGCATGCCGCAGTGCTTGGCAGCGTCGCGATCGAATGTTGTCATATAGTTGCAGCCGGCTTCATTAGCTGACTGCTCTATCAGGCAGTCTGCAAAATCAGCCTTGCCTTCTTTGAACAACCGTAAAGCTTTCCATACGGTATCGACATGCGCCACGATAATTTCTTTGGTGCGCAGCAGCGTTTCCAGCACCTCGCAGATATCGCTTCTGATTAATGCGTAGCAACCTGTCAATACCCACACCAACTCTACCGTCGAAACAATACTAACGTAGCCCGGCGCATCAACTGTTAACGACTCAATCAGGCGCGTTGCCTTGGGTGACTGCTTCGAGTCGTTCTGTGCAATATAGCGAACGAGGACGTTAGTATCCAAGCCTATCATCTTGCTTTTGCCCCGCGAGTCGCGATTGCCTTATTCATTGCATCAATCGTTACGGGCGAAGCAGGCTTGCGCACCAGTCCCTTCAAAGCGGTCACCGGCTGCGTTGCGGCTACCAGCTCAAAATGTCCTGGCTCAACCTGGACGAACTCCACCCGGTCTCCTGCCTCGACGCCGAGCGCGACCCGCACGATGGCGGGAATGGTGATCTGACCCTTACTGGTCATTGTTGCAGTTGTCATAACCCCTCCTTTTCCAATTCCCTTACTTTGTAGTAAGGCTAATTAAAAATCAAGAAAATCTAAGCCTCAACTGCCCGCAATAGAGCAAATTCTTGGCCATCCGGTATAGGCACAAAGTGCATATCAATCTTAGTGTTTTCCTTCCCGGAAGCGGTCAATCGAACTTTGTATTCAGTTCAATTATTCTGATTGCTTGTAACGAGCATTGGCTTGGTGGTTGCCACCATTCAAGACTAAATTGGCACGAAACAATAAACTACTCTTACCAGCCCGATTCGCGCTCCGGCGTCGCCGTGATCTTGTGTACGCTCAGGTCCGTACCGTTGAATTCTTCCTCGGCACTCAAGCGTATGCCGACCAGTTTTTTCAGCACGCCGTACACCAGCAGGCCGCCGGCAAAAGCGATCGTTACGCCGAGCAAGGTGCCGCACAGTTGCGACATGAAGCTCACGCCGCCCCTGCCGCCAAACGCCTTGAGGCCGAATATCCCCGCCGCTATCCCGCCCCATGCGCCGCACAAGCCATGCAGCGGCCACACGCCGAGCACGTCGTCAATCTTCCAGCGGTTTTGCGTCAGGGTGAACATCACCACGAACAACGCCCCCGCCACGCCGCCGACGAACAACGCGCCGATCGGATGCATCAGGTCGGAACCCGCGCAGATCGCCACCAATCCGGCCAATGGGCCGTTATGCACGAAGCCCGGATCGTTCTTGCCCATCCACAGCGCAGCCAGCGTGCCGCCCACCATGGCCATCAGCGAATTCACCGCGACCAGTCCGCTGATGTTATTAATCGTTTGCGCCGACATCACGTTGAAGCCGAACCAACCCACCGTGAGTATCCATGCACCCAAGGCGAGGAACGGGATGCTGGAGGGAGGATGCGCCGAGATGCGGCCTTCCTTGTTATAGCGACCGCGCCGCGCGCCGAGCAGCAGCACTGCTGCCAGCCCGACCCAGCCGCCCACCGCATGCACCACCACAGAACCGGCAAAATCATGGAACTCCGCGCCGAATGTCGCATTCAGCCAATCCTGAACACCATAATGATGATTCCACGCGATGCCTTCGAAGAACGGATAGATGAAGCCGACCAGCATAAAAGTCGCGGCCATTTGCGGATTGAATCTGGCGCGTTCGGCGATACCGCCGGAGACGATGGCAGGAATCGCGGCGGCAAAAGTCAGCAGGAAGAAGAATTTCACCAGCTCATAACCGCTCTTTTGCGCAAGCTGTTCCGCGCCGGTGAAAAAATTCACCCCATAAGCGATCGCATAGCCGATGAAAAAATATGCAATGGTGGAAACCGCAAAGTCGGTCAAAATTTTGACCAGTGCATTCACCTGGTTTTTCTTGCGCACCGTGCCCAGTTCCAAAAAAGCAAAGCCTGCATGCATCGCCAAAACCATGATGGCGCCCAGCAAAATAAACAACGTATCATTATTAATTTTTAAATCTTCCATACTTTTCTCCAATGGTGTGCATCAACTTTTTGCGCCGGTTCGGTGCGCAGAATCATGTTTGCCAGTTGTTCAGATATTTTTCCAGCCAGAATAAACCGACGATGGTTTTGCTTTCGTTGATCTTGCCCTGTCGTATCCACTCAATCGCCTCCGGTAAGGACAACTCGAACACCTCCAGAAACTCGCCGTGATCCAGATTGCTCCCCTGATGGGTCAGGCCACGCGCCAGAAAATATTCCATGCGCTCGTCGGCGTAGCCGATGCACGGCCAGGCGGTAGTGAGATGGATCCACTCATTCGCCACATAGCCGGTTTCTTCCAGCAACTCACGCTGTGCGGTGAGCAGAATATCCTCCCCGTGGTCGATCTTCCCGGCGGGCAATTCAATGAACTCGCGCTGCGGCGCATAGCGGAATTGCCGCTCCATCACCAGATTGCCGTTGTCCAATATCGCCAGCACCGCCACCGCGCCCGGATGAGTGATGTATTCACGGCTGCTCACCGCGCCATCTGGCAACAGCACACTGTCTTTATGCACACGCATAAAGTCGCCCTCATAAACCAAGGCGGTCTCCAAGCGCGTTTCTTTAAGTTCCATTGCTACTCCAATTATTGTGCAGCCGGAGGGCTCCCACCTTATTGCATGCTTTTCATCAGGTATTCAATCATCTGCTCTTCACCACCTGCATCGCGGTGGCGACCAGACCCGCGATGTCGGCGGCGTTGCCGGGGATGATCATGGTATTGCCCTGTTTGGCGATGTTGCCGAACGCGTCGACAAATCGTTCGGCCACTTTGAGGTTGACGGCGGTCAGGCCGCCCTCGCTCTGTATCGCGCCGGCGACCAGCCTGATCGATTCGGCGGTGGCGGTGGCGACCAGCAGCAAGGCTTCGGCTTCACCCTGCGCGTTGTTGATGGCGGCTTGCCGGGTGCCTTCCGATTCGCGTATCGACGCGGTCATCGAGCCTTCGGCGAGGTTGATTTCCTCTTGCTTCTTGCCTTCCGATTGCGCGATCAGCGCGCGTTTTTCGCGCTCGGCGGTGATTTGTTTTTGCATCGCGGCGAGCACTTGTTGCGGTGGGGTGATGTCCTTGATCTCATAACGCAGCACTTTCACACCCCAGTTCGGGCTGGCCTCGTCCAGTGCAAACACCACGGTGCGGTTGATCGCTTCGCGGTCTTCCAGCAATTTGTCCAGATCGCGCTTGCCGCATTCGGAACGCAGCGCGGTTTGCGCCAGCATGGTGATGGCGGCGAGATAATTGGACGTGCCATAGCTGGCGCGCGCCGC
>JAYVKW010000164.1:0-2813 GCA_043768015.1 Gallionella sp. | reverse complement strand
TGCCCATGGAATTCCGTATCCAAGCGCGTCGGTATCGATCAGCATCACCGACCCCATCACGAAGGCGATAACGCCGCCGATGCCGAGCACGCCGAAACTGGGTATGAATGCCTCGGCAGTCAAAAAGGCTAGCCCCAGAGCGATGAGGCCCAGTCCGGCATAATTGACGGGAAGCATCTGAAACGCGAACAGCGCGAGCAGCAGCGAAATTGCACCGACCACTCCCGGCAACACGAATCCTGGGTTGGAAAATTCGAAAAAAATCCCGAAAATCCCTGCCAGCATCAGCAGGTACGCAATGCTCGGGTCAGCTATAACAGCCAGTACCCGGCTCCGCCAATCCGGCTCCAACGTTACGAGGCTTGCGCCCGCCGTCTGCAGGCTACGCTCTACTCCCAGAATATTCACCTTCCTCCCGTCGAGTTGCCGCAGCAGGTCGGGCACGTCACGTGCGATCACGTCGATGACCTTGAGCTTTAGGGCTTCGTCCGCACTCAGACTCACAGCCTGACGCACTGCCTGCTCCGCCCATTTGACATTGCGCCCGCGCATCTGCGCCAAGCTGCGGATATACGCGGAAGCGTCGTTGATTTGTTTGTGTTCCATCGCGCTAATGGGTGTGGGCATTTCGCCGTCAGTCGGACTCTCTTCCCCGCCCTTCCCCTGGGTTCCCTCCTTCCCGCCTTTCTGCCGTTGGCTCCCAGACTCCGGCTTACCGCCGATGGTGCCGATGCCAATCGCTATCGGCGTGGCAGCGCCCAGGTTGGTGGCTGGAGCCATCGCGGCGATGTGGCTGGCATAGAGGATATAGGTGCCCGCACTCGCGGCGCGCGCGCCTTCGGGTGCGACAAAAGCGGCAACGGGGACCGGCGAAGCGATGATCTGCTTGATGATCTGCCGCATGGCCGCGTCCAAGCCACCCGGCGTGTCCATTTTCAGCACGACCAGCTGGACTTGTTCATTGGCAGCCGATTTCAGGCCACGGATTATGTAATCAGCCGTTCCGGGGCTGATTGCCCCGTCAACGTTGAGCACGATTACGCTGGACGCTGACGCTGCCGCGCTCCCCAGGCAAGCAAGCAACAAGAGCCGGGACAATAAAGCGCACATGGCAGGACGACCATCCATAATTGCACCAATATTCTTTTAGATCTGTTTAACAATATTGGGTGATGTATTCAAGAATCAATGCCGCCGGCTCAGACTGTTACGGGCACGTTCTGAACCCTGCCCTTTGCCATCATCTATCGGTTAGACCGGGAGACCAAGGCTATGGGCTTGTGCTGTTACGTTGCTGCATCAGGCAGCGTGCTTTTTCACCCAGGCGACATACTGATCCATCCAGTTCTGCAGGAACTGTTTGCTGCCTGCGCCGATGTTGCCGGACTCGTCAAACAATCCATCCTTCGTCTGGATGAAGGCTTCGGGCTGGCCAAGGGTCGGCACGTCCAGATACGCGAGAACATTGCGCAAATGCTGTTGCGCCATGGCGGTGCCGGTGGCACCGATCGAAACGCCCAGCACGCCGGCGGGCTTGCCCGCCCAGGCGCTCTGGCCGTAGGGGCGCGAGGCGTGGTCGATTGCGTTCTTGAGCACGCCGGGAATAGAACGGTTGTATTCGGGGGTAACGAACAGCAGGCCCTGCGCGCCCTTGATGTCGTTCTTCAGCTGTTTGACGGTCTCTGCCTGGTTGGCATCGTCGTCCTGGTTGTAGAGCGGCAAGTCGCCGATTTGCAGTTGTTTGAATGAAAACTCCGCAGGTGCCAACTTTGTAATTGCGCCTGCAAGTTTGCGGTTGAACGAATCGTGGCGAAGGCTTCCGACGATAACGGCGATTTGATATTTGCTCATGACTATCTCCTTGACAGGTTATAGCTGACTTGCTCCGTGGATGCACACACAATTAAATCCAGTACGCGGCATGGAGATGTTTGCGTGCACTACACCGCCCTGCCGTGTGACAAAAACCATAGCAGATGATTTGATTTTATAAAAAATCTTACTACTCAGACCGCAAGATTCTGAAAAAATTCTACTCCCGCAGAGCCAATTTAACCATTTCGATCGCGCCCTCTTTCGTCGTGTGCCCGCCGACAAAGCGAGCCCGGTGACAAAATACGCAGCCTTTGATGCCGGTAACCTTATCCAGCTCTTCTCCATCCAGTCCGGCCCAGGCTACGGGCAGGGATTTGCGGTTACTAAAGCTCCCGGCTTTGTCCGGAACGCAGCTCACATGCCATTTTGCCTGTGCATCAGGGTAGATTACATACAGGAGCTGGTCGTATTTTGACGATTCCAGCACGGTTTCTTTCCACGGCACGCCGTGCTCCAGTATCAACAGGCGCCCGTCTTCCAGCACCGTTCCCCGCTCGACCACGGCTTTGGCTTTTTCAAATCCATTTGCTTCGCGTATCGCATTTTCGATAATTATTTTAGCCACGCTGACTGCCTGTTCAAACGCAGCATTGATGGCTTCCGCGGAAGTGAGGTCTTGCCAGCCCTGGTTGAAGCTGCCCAGCACGGCAGAAACCGACATCAGCTTCACCGGCATGATTTCCTTGCTTAGCGTAACGCCGCAATCTATTGCATCAACGCCTTGCACCAGCGCTATATCTACCCTGTTTGCGGCAGCGGCAGAGTCGCACAGTGTGGCTCCCAACTCGCGCCATACCAGGCCAAATGAGCTGTAGGGAACGCCATTTTCGCGCGCTTCCGTGTATGCAAGCTGGTGATGGTCAAAGCGGCATGTGGCCGGGTCAAACACACGGCCCACATCGAACAGAATATCCGCTGCGTTCAACTGATCCATGTCG
>JAYVKW010000163.1:0-3841 GCA_043768015.1 Gallionella sp. | reverse complement strand
TGGGGATGTTTGCCAAGGCATTCAACCACATGGCGGTCAAGCTGCAAGGAATATACCATACGCTGGAAGATCGCATCGAGGAACGCACCCGCGAACTGAAGGCATCCAACGAGCAGTTGCAAAAAGAGATTGCCGCGAGAAAAGAGGCAGAGGAGGAAATATGTGAGCAGCGCCGTGAATATGCTGTGAATCTGGCGACTTGAAAGTGCTAAGGCAGTCGTGGTGACACGGCAGCCTTTTTGCTGCGAATTTTCGCTAAACCTTTAAATTGTCGATCTGGTCTTTCATTCGATAGCTTTTGCCTTCGATCAGAACCGTTTCGGCGTGGTGCAAGAGCCGGTCAAGTAGCGCTGACGTAATCACGCTGTCGTTGTTAAATATCTCTGCCCAATTTTTAAACGCACGATTTGTTGTAATGAGGGTGGAGTTGCGCTCATATCGACCACTGATCACTTGGAACAGACAGTCAGCGCCGAACTTGTCGATGGGAAGATAGCCCAGCTCATCAATAACCAGAATCGATGGTTTCATATATTTTCTCATTTCTCGCTTGATGCTACCGGTTGCCTGCGCGGCAGCAATTGAATTGATGATATTGATCGCCGTGGTAAACAGCGCCGAATGTCCATGCAGGCAGGCGGTATGGGCGAGCGCGGTGGCGAAGTGACTTTTGCCAAGGCCGACGTTGCCAATAAAAATGACGTTGCCATTTTCCTTCATAAAATCGAGGCGAAACAGATGGCGAATTTGCATCTGATTGATGCTGGCAGGCCAACTCCAGTCATACTGCTCCAGCGTTTTCAACACCGGCAAGCGGGCAGCCGCGATGCGTCGCTCGGTACTGCGATCATCACGACCGCAGGTCTCGCCATCAATCAACTGCGCCAAATAGTCAATATGGGAAGATTGCGCCAGCGCCGCTTTCTGGGCCTGCAATTCAAAGTTCTGAGCCACATAGCTCAGATGCATGGCTTTCAATTGCTCAAGCAGTTTGGCTGTTGTATCAGATACTGTATTTGCACCATTTTTACCGTTTTTTGTTTTCATGATTGACCTCGTAGAGTGACAGATCGGGAATGGCCAGTTCCAGTTCCAGCAAATCTTGCCGCCGCGTCAGTTGCAAAGGACTGGCCTCGGGTAGTGCGCGTGCCCGTGCTTCGAGCAGATTGGTGATGTATTCGCAACTAAAGGCATCGAATGCCAGTCCATCTTCGATGGCTCGTCCGGTTGCCTCATCGCCATAAATTTCCGCCAGCACATTGATCTTGGCAACGTGATTGCGCCAGTTCATGCGCCGCGCCATCAGACCCGCGTGATACTCATCTGCCTTAGGCGACAGCGTCAGGAAGCGCAACAGCAGTCGCTGTTCGTTGGCGTTGCGGCGCTGCGCGACCAGCACCTTCGGATGATTGGGATCCTCCTTGTCCTGGTGGCGGTCATAGCACCGGTCATGCCGGGCAATCAGTTGTTCGGCGTGGTAAATACAAATGCGGTCCGGGTAAACTTTCAAGGTCACGCGGACGCCCACGTAGTGCACCGGAACCGAATACTGATTAGTGTCGAACGCAACGCGAAACAGTTTCGATACCCGTACCGTGCTAATGATTCGCGCAATATCATAACTGGCCGGATTGAGCGGCAGCAGATGCACCTTTTCCAGCTCGAACAGGTCGATTGGACGCTGCCGGGTTTCGCTGTGGATGCGCACGTTGGCAACCGTCTCCAACCATAGCTGGGCTGCCGGATTGATGGCGCTGAAGTCGCTCAACTCCAAACCGTTAAGGAAGTTCTTCTTGACATAGCCAACACCGTTTTCAACTCTCCCTTTCTCGTTGCCAGAGGCCACATTGCAGGCGGAAATCGCAAAGCCGCAGTGGCGCGCATAATCGAGATAGCGGGCGTTAAACACCGGCGAACAACCGGCCAGATGTTCGATGACGCCGGTCTTTAAATTATCGATCATGATCCGTGACGGCACGCCATCAAAAGCGGCGAAGGCGTGCTCGTGCGCGGCAAGGAAGTGTTCCATCGTTTGCATGACCGTGAATTCCAGATACATGCGGCGGCTGTAGCAAAGCACCATCACAAAGAAACTCAGTTTCCGGCGCGTATCACCCACCCCGATCGTGCCGTATTCGCCCCAGTCCACTTGTGCCACTTCACCGGGGGCGAACGATAGCTTGAGGAAGGCGGCACGTTGCTTTGGGCGTATCAGGTGCACATAATCCTTGACCGTTGTGTAGCCACCCGTATAACCCGCTTCGCGCAGCCGCTGCAAGATTTGCTGCGCGGTGAACGAATGGGTGTCGAGCAGCCGGGTAATCTGTCCTTTGAACGGATCCAGCACGCTGGTGCGCGGTACAGCTTTCCGGGCTTCGTAGTGCAGCAAGTCAGCCCAGGTTGCCACGGTGCGGTGATGCAAATTCAGCGCCTTGGCTATCTGGCTCAGCGACATATTCTGACGGTCGCGGTAATCTCTGATCTTGCACCAGATTTCATAGCTAATCATGCGCGCCTCCCGAGAACGGCATGGAGTGCGGCAAGATGCTCCGGCACGCGGACGCGACCTGTTGTGGAGGTTGCCGGAGTTGGGACTGGGATTGCCCCAAGCTGTGCAGGCTGTGGCAATGAACTGCCCAGCGCCAGCACTTGGTACAGCGGCTTGGCGTAGGCAAGCAGCCCAGCGCAAATTAGATCGCCGCGCGCCTGCCGCAAGCGCCCAACATCCATCGACAAGCGCGCAGCCGTCGACGTGTCGCCATACCAGCTCAGACCTTGGGCATCTGCCACCGTGACCAGAAACAAATACAGCGCCGCCGCATACACATCCAATTGATCCAGATGCCTATCTCGCACCAATCGCTGATCCACCCAACTGAACTGTCCCGGTACCCGCCGCAGGCGCGCCGAACAAATTACCTGTTTTGAAGAATTCATCTTGTCCCCTCCCGTTTGCTATGTCTTCGCCCAATCTTTGCAGGGAACGGGTGGTGTTGGCGATGTCATCTTGTAACGTGAGGTTGAAGAAGTGCGCGATTAACCCAACAAATACATAGGGCTGTGTAGTGATGAAATCTTGTAACGCAGCCGGAACGGGCAAAACAGAGGGCTCTTCCAGAATCGGCAATATGAGTAATTCCTGTGTTGATTCGGGCACTTGCAACGGACAGTCATCTTGTAACGCAGACCCGCGTTTAGCCTTCTGCCGTTCGCGGAATTCCGGGTGCGCTTTTTGCCAGGCGCTCACCCGTGCCACCGCGACCTCGCCGCAGTGGTAATTCTCATTACCCGGCTTGGCAAGCCACAAACGCTGACTCGCCGCTTTTGATGCCTTTCGACAGTACGGCTTATCGCAGTATTTCTGATGTCGAATGTTGCGCGCATCAGCCTTGAAACGATCCTTGCAGCATAGACATTGACAGCACTTGGCAGGTTTCATTGAGAGGTTCTCCTGAACCCCATAATGCGCCGCAAAAGCAGGTGGAAATAATATTCAAACAAACATGGAAGTAAAAATACACAGCGGAATAAAACGAAGAAAAACACTTTGGATATAAAAATCAGGCAGAAAATTCAGAAGAAAAAAACAAGAAAAAAAGAAGAAGAAAAAAGCACTTTCACTACGGCAGATTCAAGGCACTTTCAAAACGCTGCTCACATCCAGGATCAATATTATCATAATTGATATGTTTAGATTTTAACAATCAATTGTTATCATATTTGATATTTTCGCGATCCTTTGTGATGGCAGATGAACTGGCAAGACCTCCGATCGCATCCATTAATTGGTCATTAATTGAATATCCCCTTGTATTAGCAATCAATTATGATAATATCATAT
>JAYVKW010000162.1:0-2811 GCA_043768015.1 Gallionella sp. | reverse complement strand
TCCGCCAATCCGCAGTCAATCGCCCAGAGCAAGCGGCGGCAAGGATGGACTGGCGGAAGCGTTTGAGAGTGGTCGGAATGGTGTCGAGCCGCGCCTTGGCCTCATCAATGCGCGCGGTTACTTGGTCGAGCTTGGCGACGATGCGGCGTTGCTCCTCCATCGTCGGCGGCAATGGCAATTCCAGATTCCAGAAAACTTCTGGGTCAACATGGGGAATGCCCGTTCCCTTATGTCTGGAGTTGATTTCGTCGTACTTGCTTTGAAGAAAGCGAAACACATAATTCAAGTCTGCACCATGTACGCGCAAGGCAGCAAGAGTTGAACCGAGCGCACCCGAGCAGTCTCTTCCGACCAAGCCACTGCGAGCACCATCCCATACAACGAGAATCTGGTCAGCGTTCACCGCGTTTGAATCGGCAGCTTCGGCATACTGGCGAACAACCCCTTTCTCAAATGCCTTAATGTCTATATAAGGCAATCGCCCTTCTGCTGGCTGATCGAACAGAGTCTTGGGCTTTTTGCCTTTTTTAGACGACGCGACATCGGAGAGTGCTACTTGCTGCCAACTCATTCTTCCGCTTCCTTTTTCACCGTTTCATAAAACTCATCCCGCATGGCCTGAGTACAGGGCAATTCTCTCAGCAGTGCCGAGAGTTTTTTATTGGCATAAAAATCGGCGTACAATTTCTTTGTCATACAGTTTCTCCGGCCTCCGCTTCGATCAGCGCCAGCACGTCGCGCAGTCCATCCACCGCCGCTTCCAGTTCGGTGATGGCTTCGGCGGCGAGCACTTCCGGTTCGGGCAGGTCGTTAGCATCTTCCAGCGAATCATCCTTGAGCCAAGTTATGTCAAGCTTGTAGCCGCGTTCCTTGATTTCTGAAAGGTGGAATTTACGGAAACGTCCAGTTTCGCCGAGATCGCGTCGTTTGCTGCGTCCGTTGGGATCGGCACCGTAGCAATCCACAAATTCGGCGAAGTGCTGCGCGCTGAGCGGGCGGTCCTTCTTGGTCACGCCGGGCACGTTGGCGCGACCATCGAATATCCAGACGTTTTCTGTCGGGATACCTTTCTGGAAGAACACCACATTCGCTTTCACGCCCTGTGAATAGGGGGTGAACGTGCCGCGCGGCAAGCGTAGCACGGTGTGCAGATTACAGTCCTGCATCAGAATCTCGAACACCTCGCCCGCCTTGTCCTCGAACAGGCAGTTGTCCGGCAACACCATCGCGGCGCGTCCGCCCGGCTTGAGGATGTTGACGCAGTGCTGCACGAAGTTGAGTTGCTTGTTGCTGGTGGCGATGGTGAAGTCTTCGCGATCCGGCACCTGGTTCGCACCCTTGGTGCCGAAGGGCGGGTTGGTGAGAATCACGTCGTAACGCTCATCACGCATCGGCTCGTAGATGGTATCGCCGAGATAGATTTTCGGGGTGAGGCCATGCAAGAACAGATTCATCAATGCAAGGCGGCGCGGACGAGCGACCAGTTCCTGCCCGTAGTAGGTTTGCGTTTTGATGCGCTGGATGTCCTTGCGGTCGAGCGCGCCTTTGGTCTCATGCAGCAGCCATTCGTAAGCTGCCATGATGAAGCCGCCCGTGCCGCAGGCCGGATCAATTATCTTAAAACTTGGCACACCCCTGGGATCCGGCTGCATTACCGTAACAATGGCTTGAATCAGAATGCGTGGCGTGAAGTATTGCCCTGCACCCTTCTTGCCTTCGCTGGCTGCACGCTCCAGCAATCCTTCAAAGGCCGCACCCTTCACGTCCACGTCCATTGCTGTCCACTCTTCCTCGTCTATCATGGCGATCAGCCGTTTCAGATTGACGGGGTTGTTGAAGCGCGGCATGGCTTGGGCGAACACATCGCCGAGCAGCCCCGGCGCTTCGCGCAGATTGTGCAGGATGCCGGTGTAGTGATCGGTCAGCGCGTTGCCCGATTCACGTTTGAGGCTTTCCCAATCGCAGCCTTTTGGAATGACGACGCTTTTTTCGTCGGCCATTTTGAGAAACAGCAAATAGGTAAGCTGCTCGATGTAGTCGCCGTAATCCACGCCGTCATGGCGCATGGTGTGGCAGAAACCCCAGAGTTTGTTGACGATGTCGGACATGAGTATGTTGTTAGATAGTGGCGAGTGATTCGTTGAGTTGTGCGACCAGCGGTTCGAGCATGTCGCCAAATACGCGACGCGCTCGTCCCAAGCCCCCCTTGCCTTCCAGCAGGGGTTGCAGGTCAAAGTCGGAAAGTCCGATGGAGAGATTGCGGCTCAAATGTTCCTTGATAAGCCCCAGCCACATTTGCTGTTCTGGCGTAAAGCTTTTGCCCGCCATGGTGCGCGCCAACGCCTGTTCCACGCGCTCGTGCGGCGCGAGCAGCGGCGACTGTTCGTTGACGGCGTGTTTGACCATTGAGATGACATCGGCGAGCGATTTGTGAAACAACATGCCGTGCAACTTGCGCAGGTTTTCTTCGGGGAAGTCGTGTTCCTTGAGGGTTTGCCGTAGTTCTTCCAACACCTCGATGCGCCAGCCCTTTGGACGTTCCAGCACGATTTTCAGCGCTTCGATTTCGTCGCGATGCGTATTCACGAATTCGCAAAACTGTTTGAGGTAGTCCACAGGCTTGAGATTCTGCTCGCCGACGCGAAAAATGACTTCGGATTGCACATTGTCCTGGACATCCTGCGCAACAATGAACGTGCGCTTGGCACGTAAGTAATTTTCCAGCAAGTCCTGGAAGCCTTTGTCGCGCAGGAGTTTCATGGCATCACTGAAATTCTTTTCCAGCCGCCCCGCTAGTTCTTCGGCGTAGCG
>JAYVKW010000161.1:0-6069 GCA_043768015.1 Gallionella sp. | reverse complement strand
GCTTTCACCCATTCCTGTATTGGACAACCATCATCGCAACGACAACAGTAGGGACGACGCTGGCGGATTATGCGGACCGGTCTCTCGGGATCGGCTATGCGGGGGGCTCCTCGCTGCTGTTTGTCCTGTTGATGGCTTCTTTGGCTATCTGGTATCGGACACTAGGCTCGGTTTCGGTTGATACCGTCAGTTCCCCAAAAGCCGAGATGTTCTATTGGGTGACGATCATGTTTTCTCAGACATTAGGCACTGCACTTGGCGATTGGACAGCGGACACGGCAGGTCTTGGCTATGGGGGAGGTGCGATGGTATTCAGCGCGCTGCTGTTACTCGTTGTTGCGGCGTACTACCGGACAAAAATTTCTCACACAGTGCTGTTCTGGGCTGCATTCATCCTCACACGCCCACTGGGTGCTGTAGTAGGCGATTTTCTTGACAAGCCTCTCAACGCCGGCGGACTGGCATTAAGTCGCTACTCTGCATCGGCAGTGCTCATGGTATTTATTGTGGCCTGCATCCTGATCTTCCGGCAAAGGGCGAAGCAAACAAGGTCATCGATGTCACGCCAGACCATTTGAGCGACTCGATGGGGAGATTTTTTGTGCTGGCGATATTCATCGCTTACACTGCCTGGAATAAAAGTCGCGGTACGGTTCAAATTCAGTTGCATGCCTAATTGAAAAATGAAGGGGCGAGATGATGCGGATTTTGCTGGTTGAAGACGATGCCATGATCGCCGAAGCGTTATCTGTCGCGCTTAAGGATGCCGCTTATAGCGTGGATTGGGTCAAGGATGGTGCAGCCGCCAGTAGCGTACTGGAACTTGGCGAGCACCAGTGTGTATTGCTTGATCTGGGCTTGCCCAAGCGCGATGGATTGGAAGTGCTGCGCCGTCTGCGTCAAAACGGCAGCTCTGTGCCTGTCATCGTCATCACAGCGCGGGATGGTGTGGAAGATCGGGTCAAGGGGTTGGACTTCGGCGCGGATGATTATCTGGTGAAGCCTTTTGATATTAACGAATTGTTGGCAAGGCTGCGTGCGGTCATCCGTCGTCAAGGTGGACAAGCCGCACCGCTGCTCAGCAACGGCAAAGTGACCCTTGACCAGGCAACCCGCGAAGCGCGCTGTGGCGATGCCGTGGAACTTCTCAGCGCACGCGAATTTGCGCTGCTGCATTCCTTGTTGCTGCGCCCCGGCGCGATACTTACCCGTGCCGAACTGGAAGAGCGCATCTATGGCTGGAACGAGGAAGTGGAAAGTAATGCCGTGGATTTTTTGATTCACGGCGTGCGCAAAAAGCTAGGTGCAGATGTCATCAAGAATGTGCGCGGTGCGGGTTGGATGGTGGAGAAATTTATATGAAAAGATCCCTGCAGCGGCATCTTTCACTCGTTTTGGGAAGTGCCATTCTGCTTGCGGGTTTGTTGGCTGCGATAGCGTCCTTCAGCCTTGCGTATTCGGAGACGAAAGAACTTCAAGACGACATGCTGCGACAGTTCGCCGCCATATCGGTCGGGATCGCAGCACACCCTTCGTCATCATCCTCGCAAAGCCAAAACAAGGCGGATGGTGCGATCAGCGACCCTGAATCCCGCGTCACAATCTTCCATCTACAAAAGAGCAATGTCCCGGATTGGCTCAATGGGAATTTGTCGCCGGGCTTCCATACGATTAACGCCGGAACCGAGCGTCTTCGCATATTTGTGCGTGACGATCAGTCAGGAAGCCTCACGGTCGTTTCCCAGCCAACGGAAGCGCGCGATGAAATCACCCTCAATAGCGCGTTGCGTACCCTAATCCCCTTGCTGCTCCTGCTTCCCGTGCTGGTGTGGCTGATCGTGCATATTGTTCGCAGTGAATTGGCGCAGATTACCCAGCTGTCAAAGAGTCTGGACGACCAGCCGGCGGATCGCCCCCGACCGCTTACCAGCGATAACATTCCGGAAGAAATCATGCCTTTCGTACTTGCTATAAATCGGTTACTGGAAAGGGTAAATAACCTGCTGAGTCAGCAGCGCCGCTTTATCGCCGATGCGGCACACGAACTCAGAAGTCCGCTCACGGCTTTGTCGTTGCAAGCACAGAATTTGCGGCAAGCCAGCTCTCTGGAAGCCGCACACGAACGAGTGGTACCCCTGCAAGCCGGTATCGAACGTGCGCGACAGTTGACCGAACAGTTGCTGAACCTGGCCAGAACCCAAGCCGGAACGTCCGGTGAAACCGAGGTAAATATCTCGACGATGGCCCGCGAACTGATTGCAGAATACCTGCCATTGGCCGAATCCAAAGACATCGATCTGGGGCTTGAGGAAATCGCGCCACTTTCCGTGTGGGCTTCACCTGCAGCACTTAAGTTGATTTTCAAAAATGCGCTGGAAAATGCATTGAAGTACACGCCGTATGGGGGTGAGGTGACGCTTCGGCTTCTGCCTGACAACGGCAATGCCATAATCGAAATAATCGATAACGGCCCGGGGATTCCAGTTTCGGAACGCGAAAAAGTATTCAATGCATTTTACCGTATGCCGGACACCGCCGGTGAAGGCAGCGGCCTCGGGCTGGCGATCGCGCAGGAAGCCGCAATCCGCATGGGCGCTACCGTAAGCTTGCATGAGCGGCAAGACGGTTCCGGCCTCATCTTCCGCTACCGGCAAAGACGCGCATCCTGATCTCGGCAGACCAGCTTCACCGTGCTGTCACTCGCCTGGTCGCCGGGACTGGCGTGGCTGGTAAGTTTTACGTTCTATCAGAAAGCCAGGGCGTTGGGATATTGAAAGCCAAAGGCTGATACTTCATTTATAGTCTCAACCTTCAGTTTCAGTTGTTAGAATCCAGTTCGCCGGAATATCCTGGCACGATTTTATGCATCCATTGCTCTCCACATCTTCAACAGCCCCGCTACGCAATCGCAGTTTCCTCAAGCTGCTGGCATTTCGCGTACAGATCGTGCTAGCCTATCAGATCATGATGGTCGTGGTCGGCTGGCATATCTATGAACTGACGCACGATACGCTGGCGCTTGGATTGATCGGGTTGGCCGAAGTCATCCCGTATTTTTGCTGTGCGCTGTTTGCGGGTTATGCCGTGGATCATCATTCGCGGCGCATGTTCGGGGTATTGGCCAGTGTGGTGACCGGCTTGAATGCACTGGTATTGGTGGCAACAACTACCGTCATGGCGCAGGGTAATGAATCGCTGTGGATCTACGCAACCATCGCTTGCACGGGCCTGGCGCGCGCCTTTATCGGTCCTTCTTACAATGCACTGTTCGCGCTGATCTTGCCGCGCAACCAATATGCCCGCGCCGCCGGAGTCGGCAGTTCCGTCTTCCAGTTCGGATTGGTGATGGGCCCTGCACTGGGCGGGGCACTGGTGGGATGGGCCAGCATGACAATTGCCTATGCGGTATCCGCTACCCTCGCCCTGAGCGCAGCCATCACCTTGCTGTCATTGCGCATCGCCGGGCCGCCACTCGCCAAACCCTCAACTGTGTTTTCCAGCATCGGGGAAGGCTTGCGGTTCGTATACGGCAACCAGCTTATCCTCGGCGCGCAAGCGCTGGATATGTTTGCGGTGCTGTTTGGCGGAGCGGTCGCCATGTTGCCCGCGTTCGTACAAGATGTCTTTCATTACGGGCCTGAAGGTCTGGGCATCTTGCGTGCTGCGCCTGCAGTCGGCGCCATTCTGATCGGCATCACCCTCGCCAGATATCCGCTGAACAAGCATGCGGGAAGATTGTTGCTGGCAGCCGTCGCCGGGTTTGGCATGTGCATCATTTCATTCGCCCTTAGCACCAACTTCTGGCTTGCGGCGCTATTACTGATGTTGTCCGGCATTTTCGATGGCGTGTCTGTGGTGATGCGCACTACCATCATGCAGTTGGCAACACCCGATGCGATGCGCGGGCGCGTTTCCGCCATCAACGGAATCTTCATCGGTTCATCCAATGAGCTGGGCGCATTTGAATCCGGCGTGGCTGCCAGACTCATGGGTTTGGTTCCATCCGTGATTTTTGGCGGCACCATGACACTGGCCGTAGTGGCGACGACAGCATATTTCGCACCCAAGCTGCGTAAGCTGGACCTGCAACAATTACATTGAGAGAGGTAACTATGGCCGGCATTCTTAATGCCGGAATCATCAGTTCAGAAATCCATCTGCTGATGCTCTCATACTAAATCCTTCCCGTTGACCCGTTCTCCCACACTTGCGCATTTATATAAATACTTATATAGTACATCCATGCAACTGCTCAAGTTCATTGACTCCAGCGAAGACGATCTGGCCGAATTTCCCAAAGAAGCAAAAGCTGCGGCAGGGCATGAGCTTTGGCAAGTGCAGCTTGGTTTGATGCCATCAGACTGGGAGCCGATGCTGAATGTCGGCGCAGGCGCTTACGAAATCCGCATAAACGTTCTGGGCGAATAGCGCGTGATTTATGTGGCGAAATTTGCCGATGCGATTTATGTGCTGCATGCCTTCCGGAAAAAGACACAGCAGACACGCAAGGAAGGCATCGCGCTGGCAACCGCCCGCTACAAGCAACTCAAGGAGAGTGCGAAATGAAAAAAGAAAAACTCAAAATCACCGAATCCTGCGGCAACGTATTTCTCGATCTCGGTTTCTCGCCGGAAGAAGCCACCATACTCGCCATGCGCTCCCAATTAATGGGTGAACTACGCATCAAAATTCGCGACAAACAATGGACGCAAACCGAAGCTGCCAAGGTGCTCGGCATCTCGCAATCGCGCGTCTCCAACTTGATACGCGGCAAGTGGGACAAATTCAGCCTGGACATGCTGATCACTTTGGCAACGCGAGCGGGAAAGAAAGTAGAGCTCAAGCTGGCTGCGTGATTGAGCGATTGAAAAAACAATCCAACCCGACCCCCTTATTAATTCTCGACATGAATATTTAAAGTGAAGCCATGAAAAAAACTACAATCGTAATCCTTATGCTACTCAGCGTAACAGCTTGCACAAGCATCAAAGGAGCACCACCAACTACCCCGCCCTTGGCGGAGCGGCTACCCGCGAAGATCGCGCTCGCATTGGGCGGCGGCGCGGCGCGCGGCTTTGCCCACATTGGGGTGATCAAGGCGCTGGAGGCACAAGGTATCTCTGCCGATATCGTCGTTGGCACCAGCGCCGGCTCAGTAGTGGGTGCACTCTATGCGTCCGGACTCAACGGCTTTAAAATACAGGAACTGTCCATGAACATGGAGGAAGACCAGGTTATCGACGGTTCGGGCTTATACCGATGCCTTGCCGAGACGCTGATCTCGGACAAGAGGGGATGCATCAAGGGCCAGGCGCTGCAGGATTTCATCAACAAGAACGTCAATGACCGCCCGATAGAAAAACTCAATAAAACTTTTGCCGCAGTAGCAACCAACCTCAGCAATGGTGAAATGATGGTATTCCAAACCGGCAATACCGGCGTGGCCGTTCGAGCGTCTTCTTCCGTGCCGGTGTTTTTCCAGCCCGTCACGATCAACGCCAAAGATTACGTGGATGGCGGACTGGCAACGCCTGTTCCGGTAAGCGCGGCTCGCACACTGGGTGCGGATTTCGTCATCGCCGTGGACATTTCAGACCGCCCGCAGGATAGAAAAACCACAGGGATCGTAGACATAATGTGGCAGACCTTCACCATTTTCGGGCAGACCATCAATCGCTACGAGCTTCCCAAGGCAGATGTCATTATCCGGCCCGTCACCTACGGCATCCCCGCTACGGATATGAGTGGCCGCAATATAGCCGTACTTGAGGGAGAAAAAGCCGTCGCGGCAATTTTGCCGGAGTTGAAAGCCAAGCTGGCGAAATTGAATGAGACACGCCATGTGGCGGGCATGCCGTGAATACTCAACGGTAAAATAATAATTCGAACCAAGCCCCTTTAATTAGTAGATCGCTTTTCCACTTGAGGGGCTGCTGTTTGTTTACCCGAATGAAGCGCCTTACGCGGGTTGAAAACTATTGCGATGCTGACCCTTTTAATTACTCGAATGAGGCGGTCTACAGCGCGTTTAATCAAGAATCAATCGAGTCTGACCCCATTGATTCACCA
>JAYVKW010000160.1:0-5340 GCA_043768015.1 Gallionella sp. | reverse complement strand
GTCCCTTTCATCGATCAAAAGCCCGGCACTTCCGGGCTGCGCAAGCGCGTGTCGGCCTTTCAGCAGGCGACCTACCTGGAAAATTTCGTGCAGTCCATCTTCGACACCATCGCTGCTCCGCCGGGGGCGACGCTGGTGTTGGGCGGTGACGGTCGTTATTACAACCGCGAGGCGATTCAGATCATTCTCAAGATGGCTGCGGCCAACGGATTCGGGCGCGTGCTGGTCGGTAAGGGCGGCATCCTTTCCACCCCTGCGGCATCTTGCCTGATCCGTAAATACCAAACTCATGGCGGCATCATCCTGTCCGCCAGCCATAATCCCGGCGGCCCAGACGGGGATTTCGGCATTAAGTACAACACCGCCAACGGCGGACCCGCGCCGGAAAAAATCACCGCAGCGATCTTCGCGGCGAGCAAGAAAATCGCACAGTACCGCATTGTCGATGCGGCCGATGCCGCACCAGAAATTGCAATAGACACCTTAGGCGACAGCAGGCTGGGCGATATGACGGTGGCGGTGATCGATCCGGTCAACGACTATGCGGAACTGATGGAATCGCTGTTCGATTTCGGCGCGATTCGTGCGTTATTAATGGGCGGCATTACACAGTCTGGCACGCAAACATCGGACACAGAAATGCCACCCCTGCGCCCCCTCCCGCAATCGTCTGGCTACGCCATAACCAGCGACTTGGCGAGCGTAGTTGGCACGCCTAGTCGAATGGCTAGTAGTTCTATCAGTAACGTGTCGGGGGCGCGCTTCCATATCAAGTTCGATGCCATGCACGCCGTGACCGGCCCTTATGCGCGCGAGATTTTTATCAATCGTCTGGGCGCTCCCTCCGACAGCATGATGAACGCCGTACCGCTGCCGGATTTCGGCGGCGGGCATCCCGATCCTAATCTGACTTACGCACATGAACTGGTTGAAATTTTGTATGGCGATGATGCTCCGGATTTTGGCGCGGCCTCGGACGGTGACGGCGACCGGAACATGATCTTGGGCAAACATTTTTTCGTCACACCTTCCGACAGTCTTGCCATACTCGCCGCGAACGCGCATCTCGTGCCGGGCTACCAACATGGCCTGGCGGGCATTGCGCGCTCGATGCCGACCAGCGCCGCAGCGGATCGCGTGGCCGCAGCGCTCGGCATTCCCTGTTATGAAACGCCGACCGGCTGGAAATTTTTCGGCAACCTGATGGATGCAGGCAAGGTGACCCTGTGCGGCGAAGAAAGCTTCGGCACCGGCTCCGATCACATCCGCGAGAAAGACGGTTTGTGGGCGGTATTGTTCTGGCTGAACATACTCGCAGCACGCAAACAATCGGTCGAAACCATAGCTCGCGAGCACTGGGCACGCTTCGGGCGAAACGTCTATTCGCGCCACGACTACGAGGGTATTCCAAATGATGCAGCCAGCGGCGTAATGAAGTTGTTGCAAGACAGTTTCGCTTCACTGCGGGGCGCGCAGTTCGGGCATTTGCAAGTGAAATTGTGCGACGACTTCAGCTATACCGATCCGGTGGATGGCAGCATCAGTATCGGTCAGGGTGTGCGCATCATCTTCACCGACGGCTCACGCATCGTGTTCCGCCTGTCCGGCACCGGCACCGGGGACGCGACGCTGCGTATCTATCTGGAAAGTTTCGAGCCGGACGCTTCCAAACATCACCTCGATGCGCAAGATGCACTCGCCACACTGATCAGCATCGCATTACAAATTTCAGAATTGCGCAAACGCACCGGCCGTGAACAGCCGACTGTGATTACCTGAGCGGCTATAATTGCGATCCGGTTAACTGTTCGCGCTGCATGTAGCGCGGCCCATCTTGATGCAGAGGACAACATGCCAAATAAAAAAATCATCCAAACCCCCGACGCGCCCGCCGCAATCGGCACCTATTCGCAAGCGGTACGCGTCGGCGATACAGTTTATCTGTCCGGCCAGATCGGACTCGATCCGAGTACCATGCAGCTGGCGGAGGGTATCGAAGCGCAGATCCACCGCGTGTTCCAGAATTTGCGCGCGGTATCCAGCGCTGCCGACAGCAGCTTTGACGATCTGGTGAAGCTGAACGTGTATCTCACCGACCTCGGCCATTTCGCCAAGGTGAACGAGATCATGGCCAGCTATTTCCGCCAGCCCTATCCGGCACGCGCCGCAGTAGGCGTGGCTGCGCTACCGCGCGGCGCGTTGGTGGAGATGGACGGCGTGCTGGTGGTTCAGGATTAAGTGTGCTTCATTGGATAACCCTCTCCCTCCGCTGCGCTCCCCCTCTCCCGCTTGCGGGGAGAGGGGGAGCGCAGCGGAGGAAGAGGGCGTCTTGAGTTTGCCAACAAAAATCTCTCCCGCCACACTAAGCAAACTGGCCAAGCTCGGCATCCATCATCGCGCCGACCTGCTATTGCACCTGCCGTTGCGCTATGAGGACGAGACCCATCTCGCGCCGATCGCCACCGTGCAACCGGGCGAGACCGTGCAGGTGCAAGGCACCATCACCCACAGCGAGATCGCCTTTCGTCCGCGTCGCACCTTGGTTTGCCGCCTGAAGGACAATGGCGGCGAGTTATATTTGCGCTTCCTGAATTTCTATCCCAGCCAGCAGAAACAACTCGCCGTCGGCAAGCAGATACGCGCGATCGGCGAGGTGCGCATGGGCTATTACGGGCTAGAGATGGTGCACCCGAAATGCCGCGCGGTGGGTGACGACACGCCGCTGCAACAAAGCCTCACACCGGTTTATCCGACCACGGCGGGGCTGTCGCAAACCGTGTTGCGCAAGCTGATCAGCAACGCGCTGGAGACGCTGCCGCTGCCCGACACCTTGCCGGACGCGCTGTTGAAAAAATTAAAACTGGCCAGCTTCGCTGACAGCATCCAGCTGCTGCATAACCTCACCCCTGATATTGCCGCCAGTACGCTGGAACAGCGCAGCCACACCGCTTGGCGGCGCATCAAGTTTGACGAACTGCTGGCGCAACAGCTGTCGATGCGCGTGCATCACCGCGAACGCAACAAACGCATCGCACCTATCCTTGCACCCATCCTTGCGCCACACCGGCAACTTACCGCACGCCTGATAAAAGACTTGCCGTTCGCGTTGACCAAAGCGCAACAGCGCACCTACGCCGAGATCAGCCGTGACCTCGCGCAGCCGCATCCGATGCAGCGTTTGCTGCTCGGCGATGTCGGCAGCGGTAAGACCATTGTCGCTGCGCTGGCCGCGTTGCAGGTGATCGAGAACGGCTATCAAGTCGCGCTGATGGCGCCCACCGAAATCCTCGCCGAGCAGCATTACCTCAAGCTGCGCGACTGGCTGGAGCCGCTCGGCATCGCGCCGGTGTGGTTGTCCGGCAGCTTGAAAAAAAAAGACAAGCAACTCGCCGCCGAACATATCGCCTCCGGCGAAACGCTGCTCGCCATCGGCACGCACGCGCTGTTCCAGCAGCAGATCAGCTTTCACAAACTCGGTCTGGCGATTGTCGACGAGCAGCACAAATTCGGTGTGCAGCAGCGTCTCGCGTTGCGCAACAAAGGCAAGAATAATGTACAAACGCACGAACCCCACCAACTCATGATGAGCGCAACGCCCATTCCGCGCACCTTGGCAATGAGCTATTACGCCGATCTGGATGTGTCGGTGATCGACGAATTGCCGCTCGGACGCACGCCGGTGATCACCAAGCTGGTCAGCGATGAACGCCGCGACGAGGTGATAGCCAGAGTGCGCGCCGCTTGCATGGCAGGACAGCAAGCCTATTGGGTGTGCCCGTTGATTGACGAATCAGAAACCCTACAATTGCAAACCGCGCTGGAGACTTTCCAGCTGCTCACGCAAACCTTCCCGGAACTGCGCGTGGGTCTGGTGCATGGCAAGCTCGACAATGTCGAAAAAGCGCGCGTGATGGCGGCGTTCAAGGCGGGCGAATTGCAGCTGCTGGTCGCCACCACGGTCATCGAAGTCGGCGTGGATGTGCCGAACGCCAGCCTGATGGTGATCGACCACGCCGAGCGCATGGGGCTGGCGCAGTTGCATCAACTGCGCGGGCGAGTGGGGCGCGGCGCGGCGCAAAGCCTGTGCGTCCTGCTGTACCAGCAACCGCTTTCCGAGTTGGCGCGGGCGCGCCTGAAAATCATCTTCGAGAACACCGACGGCTTCGCCATCGCACAGCATGACCTGCAATTGCGCGGTCCCGGCGAACTGCTCGGCGCGCGGCAAAGCGGTGTGGCGATGCTGCGCTTCGCCGACATCAGCGCGGATGAAGATTTGTTGAACCACGCAAGACCAGCTGCTGACGAATTGCTGCGCGATTTCCCCGAAGCGGCGCGGGCGCATTTGCAGCGCTGGATGGAAAATAAACAGGATTATCTGCACGTCTGATTTCAATTTCCAATATCGTAGGGGCGTGATTTACCTCGAAGAGGTTCTTGTACCCTGTGGGTATCGCGCCCTTCTTTTGACACATGACCCGGATAATAAATTACCTCGTCATTCCCGCGCAGGCGGGAATCCAGTGAAATATTGTAGGGTGCGTTCCACGCACCATCGTTCTACCAAAGGTGGTGCGTGGAACGCACCCTACAAAAAGTCGTTCCTCTCTTCCCCAAGTGGGAGAGAGGTTGGGAGTGAGGGGGCTCCCATCCTATGAATACCCACAATACTGACAAATTCTGGCGCGGTGCCGCACTGGGTTGCGAAGCCGATCTCGCGCCCTGGCTGCGCGACCGCGGCTCATTGACGCATCGCATCCAGCAACGCTGCACCCGCTTCGAAGTACGCGGTGTGCGCACCGGTCTCGCGCGCATCGCACTGGACGAATCTGCGCTGCTCGGCATTGCACCACAGCATCTTGCCTACTCGCGCGAAGTGTTCCTGTATGCCGACGGTCAGCCGGTTGTGTTTGCGCACAGCGCGCTCGCCCACGGGCACCTGCATAACGCATGGTCGGCCGTGCGCACGCTGGGAAATAAACCGCTCGGTGCATTACTATTTGCGCATCCGCTAGTAGAACGCAAGCCGCTGCATTACAAAGCACTGCGCAACACACACCTGTTGTATCAAGGTGCTGTTAAAGTATTGAAAAATCCGCCGCACCGGCTATGGGCACGCCGCTCGCTGTTTTATCTCCACGATGCGCCGTTGCTGGTTACGGAAGTGTTTTTGCCGGAAATTTTGTTGCTGACTAACCCCGCATGAAACAAGCATGATCTAATTGTTTTTTGCTTAAAACGTTTTGATATCCAGACGTGCTTTTCATTCAAGCCAGTATTTTATAAATTTATGAGATCTCAAAAACATCTCCAATGGGTTATCTTCATCACGGTGCTGATCAA
>JAYVKW010000159.1:0-2608 GCA_043768015.1 Gallionella sp. | reverse complement strand
AGCGGGCAGAATATCGGACGAAAGAATCTGGTTCTCTCGCCCAACTTTCGTTTTGCGAATCGCTTCAGGAAACTCGACTGTTGACCAAGACATGAGCTAAATCGGCAACGCTTTGAGTATTTTTTTCAGAGCAGCATCGGTGCCTGCCGCTTCGGATTCCAGCGCTTCCAACTCCTCCACAATCTCCGCAATCGGCCGGTACTCATCTGCCGCGCCCGTATGGATGTAACGGCTGGGCGAGATGTTGTAATCGTTCTTCGCGATCTCCTCCACGCTCACGATACGAGAATACTTTTCCACTTCCTGCCATGCGGTAAACGTGTCGGCGATGCGAACAATAGCTTCATCCGAAATGTAGTTTTTGGGATCGCCCTTGACGAATTCGCGGCTGGCGTTGAGCAGGAACAATTTACCCTGACGCGCTTTGGGCTTGGCCTTGTTGAGCACGATGACGATACCGGGCGCGCTGGTGTTGTAGAACAAATTCTCCGGCAGGTAGAGCACACCTTCGATCAGGTCTTGGTCAATGAACCAGCGGCGCACGTCCCGTTCTTTGTTGCTGTTGGCGTTGCCGCTGCCGCGCGAGGCAGCGCCGGTGTCCAGCACCACGGCGGCGCGGCCTTTTGAATTCAAGCTGGCGAGGATGTGCTGCATCCAGCCCCAATCGGCCTTGTTGCCGGGGAAGCCCGCACCTTTCGGGAAGCGGTCGAGTTCGTCGGCGTCGTAGTCCTTTTCCTTGAATTCAGTCTGGTTCCACATCGGGTTGGCCACCACCCGGTCGAAGGTCTGCAACCTGTTGCCCTGGCGCAGCTTGGGATTGCGGAAGCTGTCGCCGATTTCGATCAGGCCTTCCATGTCGTGGATGATCATGTTCATGTTGGCCATCGCCCAGGTGCCGGGTTCGTTTTCCTGACCGTAGAGTATGGCGGGTGCGAAGTTTTTCTTGGAGCGCAGGCTCATCCGTTCATTCAGCACCAGTTCGCATTTCACCAGCAGACCCGCCGAGCCGCAGCAGGGGTCGTACACCTCCATGCCCGGCTCGATCTCCATGATGCGCGCCATGACCAGGCCGACTTCGGCGGGTGTGTAGAACTCGCCCGCGCTTTGGCCGCTGCCTTCGGCGAATTTTCGGATCAGGTATTCGTAGCTGCGCCCGATAATGTCCGGCTCCACGTCTTTCAGCCCGAGACGCTTGGCGCTGATGGCTTCGATCAGGTTGGACAGGCGGTCGTCGTCGATATCGCGCTGGCCATGGGTGGTGGCGTTGAAATCCACGCGATCAATAATGCCCTTTAGCAACGGGTTGGTATCAGCGATGGCGCGCATGTGGGTGGTGATAGTTTCGCCGATCTGGCTTGAGAGCGTGCGGATCACCGACCACACCGGATCGTCGGCCTGCTTGGGCTCCAGCGGCAGGTAGAAGCGCACCAGCTTCTTGTCGCGCTTGACCAGCTTGAACGCTTTTTCGCGCGAGCCGACTTCCTGCGCGATGCGGTTCAGCTCGTCGTCAAAAACGTCGCACAGGCGTTTGGTGAATATCAGCGGGAGGATGAAGTCCTTGTACTTCGCGGCATCCTTCGCGCCGCGTATCGAACAAGCGGCGTCCCATATCCAGGATTCGAGGGATTTGTTGCTGTCTTGCGGCGCCATGTAGTGTCCCTGGTTTTGCTATCGTGCGGTGACGCTTAACGCGGGATTATTCGTGAAGAGTCATCCCGGCGCAATCAATTTTACGCTAGGGTGATTACCTAGCATCAATTCGGATGAAAGAATGCAAAAGCCGCAGGAGTTACCCGCGGCTCTTTGTTCAACTACTGAGACAGTCTAGTGGTATTTCTTGCTCAACTCATGCACTGCCTTAACCAATGCGGCCACGTGTTCCGGGTTAGTGTGCTGTGAGATGCCGTGACCCAGATTGAACACATGGCCGCTGCCATAGCCGTAGCTGGCGAGGATGCGTCCCACTTCTGCCTCGATGGCATCGGGAGAGGCGAACAGCACGGCGGGATCCATGTTCCCTTGCAGCGCGGTTTTGTTGCCGACGCGCTGACGCGCGATGCCAATGTCTATGGTCCAGTCCAGCCCCACTGCATCGCAACCGGTATTGGCGATACTTTCCAGCCACAGCCCACCGCCCTTGGTGAACACGATGGAGGGAATTTTTACACCATCTTTTTCCTTGATCAGGCCATCCACG
Source organism: Gallionella sp. (assembly GCA_043768015.1). GTDB lineage: Bacteria > Pseudomonadota > Gammaproteobacteria > Burkholderiales > Gallionellaceae > Gallionella. The sequence continues at coordinate 411 of JAYVKW010000159.1, read as the reverse complement.
ATGCGATGGGTGTAAGCCAGCGAGAATTCGTGGAAGGCCGCATGGGACAGCACGCCGCCCCATGAATCGAAAATCATCACCGCTTGCGCGCCGGCTTCGATTTGCGCATTCAGATAAGCGATCACTGCTTGTGTGGTTACTTCGAGGATGTGGTGCATCAGCTTGGGCTCGTTGTACATCAAGGTTTTCACCTTGGCGTAATCATCGCTGCCGCCGCCTTCTACCATGTAGCAGGACAACGTAAACGGGCTGCCGGAGAAACCGATCAACGGCACGCGGCCATCCAGCGCCTTGCGGATCTGCGACACGGCGTCGGTGACATATTTCAAATCCTTGCCGATGTCCGGCACGCGCAATGCCTTGATTGCGGCTGCGTCGCGCAACGGGCGCTCGAACTTTGGGCCTTCGCCA
>JAYVKW010000158.1:0-10447 GCA_043768015.1 Gallionella sp. | reverse complement strand
ACGTTCAACCTCTATGTGTCGTGTGTCCGCTAGAGTATTGGCCTTTGAAGCTTGATTTTTGAATTTTTGTTTTTTGGGTTTCTTGGGTTTGAATTTGTTTTTGATGCTGACTTTGAAGTTGATTTTGGGGTGAGCTCTGCATAGCCATTCGACTAAGTCACCAAAGTACGGTGACATAAGCCGCTGGTTAACGATCCGCGCGAAGCGCGGGGCGTTTTTTTAAGGTGCAAAGCAATGCATGAATTCGATGAGGGTGCCCGAATCGGTTTAAAACAGGCGGTACGCTGGCAGCAGTGGTTTGACAGCGGCGTGGCATCTTCTTGATCCCGTGTCGATCACCATGCCTAATATTATGACCGATTCGTAACTTCAGCTGCTCAGATTCATTCCCCGTTGGAAATACGATCCGCCTTCAGACTCATTTCATATTGGAAGAGGCTTGACCATGACGCGTGGGCGCTATTCCGCTAAACTTCGTGCCATGAGAGTCATTTTCGCTTCGCTGCTGGCTGTACTGCTTTCCGCCTGTGACGGCGGGCTGTGGAATAATCCCTATCCGGCGTCGGACGAGGGCAAGTCGATTTTTTATACCGCGTTCACCGAACGCCCCAAGCATCTGGATCCGGCGCAGGCGTATAGCGAAAACGAGTATGAGTTTCTGGCGCAGATTTACGCGCCGCCGCTGCAATACCATTACCTGAAACGTCCTTATCAATTGGTGCCGCTGGCGGCAAGTGCAATGCCGACGGTGCGCTATCTGGACAAACATCATCGGCAGTTGCCGGACACTGCGCCTGCGGAAAAGATCGCCTACAGTGTGTATGAGATACATATCAAGCCTGGGATGCGCTATCAGCCGCATCCGGCGTTTGCCCGGAATGCGCAGGGAAAGCTGGAGTACGACCATCTCACGCCGCATGATTTGCGTGATATTCATGCGTTGAGTGATTTCCCGCACAGCGGAACACGTTCAGTGACGGCGGCCGACTATGTATACCAGATCAAGCGCCTCGCCCATCCGCAATTGCATCTGCCGATTTTCGGCGTGATGAGCGATTACATCGTCGGTCTGAAAGAGTACGCCGCTACGCTGCAGCAGGCGGTGAAGAAAAATCCTGACGCGTTTCTCGACCTGAACAAGTATCTGCTGCCAGGCGTACAGGTGGTTGACGAACACACTTATCGTATCGAGGTATACGGCAAGTATCCCCAGTTCGCATACTGGCTGGCGATGCCGTTCTTCGCGCCGATGCCGCCGGAGGCCGAGCGCTTCTACGCGCAGGACGGCATGCGTGAACGCAACCTGATTCTGGATTGGTGGCCGGTGGGCAGCGGGCCGTATTACCTGTCCGAGAACAATCCCAACCAGCGCATGGTGCTGACGCGCAATCCTTACTATGACAGCGAGACCTATCCCCCTGAAGGCGAAGCGGGCGATGCCACCGCCGGGTTGCTGGCGGATGCGGGCAAGCCGCTGCCGCTGATCGATCAGATCGTATTCACGCGGGAGAAGGAAACTATTCCTTACTGGAACAAGTTTTTGCAAGGCTATTACGACGCCTCAGGCATCAGCTCGGACAGCTTCGACCAGGCGGTGCAAGTAAATGCGGGCGAGGCAACAGTGACCGATGCGATGAAGGCGCAGGGTATTGTTCTTTCGACTGCGGTGGCGACTTCTACCATGTATACCGGCTTTAACTGGTTGGATGCAACGGTGGGCGGAAGCAGTGAACAGGCGCGCAAGCTGCGGCAGGCGATTGCGATCGCGGTGGACTTCGAAGAATTCGTTTCCATCTTCGCCAACGGGCGCGGCATCGCAGCACAGTCGCCGATCCCGCCCGGCATCTTCGGCTATCGTGAGGGCGAGGCGGGGATCAACCATTACGTGTACGACTGGGTGAACGGTGGTGTCAACTCCGCATCCAGCTTGCTGGATAGCGGATTGCCTATCTTTGGTGCGCCGCAGCGCAAATCCATCGAAACCGCCAGGCAGCTGCTCGCCGAAGCGGGCTACCCTAACGGTGTGGATGCGCAAACTCGCCAGCCGCTGGTGATCAATCTGGATACCACCGCGAGTGGGGTAGGGGACAAGTCGCGGCTCGACTGGTTGCGCAAACAATTTGACAAAATCAACGTGCAACTGGTGGCGCGCAGTACCGACTACAACCGCTTTCAGGACAAGATCCGCAAGGGCGACACGCAGATGTTCTATTTCGGCTGGAATGCCGACTATCCCGATCCGGAAAACTTTTTATTTCTGTTGAGTGGCGCGCAAGCCAAGGTGAGCAAGGGCGGCGAGAACGCCGCGAATTACAGCAACCCGGAATATGACAAATTGTTTGCGCAAATGAAAAATATGGAAAATAGCCCGGCGCGTCAGGCCATCATAGATCGCATGCTGGAAATCGTGCGCCGCGATTCACCGTGGCTGTGGGGCTTTCATCCGAAAAATTATGTGTTGCGGCACAGTTGGCTGAGCAACGTCAAAGCCAACGTGATGGCAAACAATAAACTCAAGTATTGGCGCGTGGATGCCAAGCGTCGCGACGCGCTGCGCCGCGACTGGAATCAGCCCGCACGCTGGCCGCTGTGGCTTGGAGGATTGGTGATGTTGCTGTTCAGTGCTTGGCTGTGGCGAGAGTTGCGTCAGCGCGAGGAAGCGAAATAACTTTTTTCCATGCAGAATCGCCTGCGGTTTTGGTTGTTATCAAATGTTGCCACCACTAGCAAACACGCCACCTTGCGGTGGCGTTGAATCGCGTTAGCCGTGCCGGATTGTTACTTTTTGCCAGATGTTGTGCACGGCGTGTCCATCATGTTGCCTGCGGCCAATCCAACAATGAGGATGCTTAAAAATACGCAGATTATCCCCAGTACATGACCAAACACAAATCCACCCAGCAGCCATAAGATCACAGCCATGATTATCGATATTACCAGTGTGCGAGTTTTAGAATCCATGATGAACCTTTCATTTTAAATGTCTGCCCGGATCAGCCTTTCGTCCGTGCTGGCTAAATGATAGCTCAATGCTCTGGAAAAATGTGAACAGATAACAACAAAGATGGTTGTTTGAGGTTATTCGGCGGCTGGATACGGTGTGTGTTGCAGAAGTGTGAGGAAGCCAAATAACTTTTGAGTTTGCTGCAATCGTAGGGTGAGCAAGCCTTTCCTGATGAAACTACTAGCCATTCGACTAGGCTATCAAAAAACGATAGCCAAGTCGCTGGTTATGAGCGTAGTCGAAGGATTTTACCCACCGCCTTTTCGATCCGCACGGGCTTAACAGCCTTTGCCCACCCTTGTATGATCGAATTTAATGAAATGCTGTATAGGAGGTTAAGTAAAGTTTTACGTTTCACCGGGAAGGCCGTCCCACCCTGAGGACTGGTTTTAACCAGAGCCTGATTGTAGATTGGCCTCCCGCCCTATTCGCCCATACCGTGGAGTATCCGAGGCCAAGAGCCTGCATACACAAGGAAGGTAGGCGCATGTGCAGGGTCGGGAAACCAGTGAGTAGTTTACTTTCTTTTTTAACCTTACAGGTAAACATCATGACCATTCAATCTAAAAAAATTGCTCAAGCACTCCAAGCCTGCGGTCTATTTGGAACGTGGTTTGCCTATCCGGCCCCGGTGATCGACTGAACCGGATCTCCGGGCAAGCTCCCCGGTCACTGCTCGGAAACATACTCCGCTAACGATTCGATTTCGGTATCAGTCAGCGAGTCGGCAATCCGGTTCATTATGTTGCCGGGACTATTGGTGCGATAGCCGTCCCTGAAATTAACGAGTTGCAGGCGAATGTAAGCCTTTTGCTGGCCGCCGATCACCGGAAACATCGAAATTTTTGGCTCCAGTCCCTTGCCTTTTACACCATGGCAATTTATGCAGGCGAGCCGCATTTGGGATGGATCACCGTGCAAAAATAATTCCTTACCCGGCGGGTTGTCGGCAGAGCCGTCACCTTTCATTTTATTCTGGCTGGCGAAATAAGCAGCTATGTCGGCTAAATCCTGATCGCTAACGGTCGCCGCCATGGCGTTCATGATCTGGTGTGAACGCGTGCCGGCCTGATAATTGTGGATTTGTTTGGAGATGTAGTTGGCATATTGCCCGGCGAGGCTGGGAATCAGGGGCTCGGTGCTGTTGCCGTACTCTCCGTGGCAGCCCTGGCACAGCTGCGACTTTTCAGCGCCTGCGACGGGGTCGCCGGGGCCGCTGCGCAGCTTGATTGATGCCGCACTGTCGACAGCGGCATCGACGCCCCCATTGAGCGGATTAGTAGTGTTGCTCTGCGCGAACGCGGTCGTGGCCACGAGTAGAACGATTAGTGTCAGACCAGTGGCAATGTTGCAGTTAATGTGGAACATGCCATTCGCCTCACCGGCCTGCTGAGCTGTTCTACTGCCCCGCAACATACTCCGCTAACGCTTCGAGTTCGGCATCAGTCAGTTTCTGGGTAATTCTGATCATTATGCCGTTCGGACTGTTGGTGCGATCGCCTTTTCTGAAATTAACGAGTTGCAGGCGGATGTAGTCTTTTTGCTGGCCGCCAATGACCGGGAACATCGAAGTATTTGGGGTCAGACCCTTGCCGTTTACACCGTGACAATTGATGCAGGCGACCATCGTTCTGGATATATCGCCGTGCAAAAATAATTTTTTCCCGAGCTCGTTGTTTGACCCAGCACCTTTCATTTTAGGCCGACTGGCGAAATAGGCGGCAATATCGGCCAGATCATCATCGCTAATGGTGGCTGCCATCGCGTTCATGATCTGGTGTGAGCGTGTACCGGCCTGGTAGTTGCGCAGTTCTTTTGAGATATATTTACCATATTGTCCGGCAAGCTTGGGAATCAAGCCTTCGATGCTGATCCCCTCTTCCCCATGACAGCCTTGGCACAACTGCGATTTTTCAGCGCCTGCGACGGGGTCGCCGGGGCCGCTGCGCAGCTTGATTGACTGGGCGCTTTCGTCGCCGGCATCGACCCCGATTTGTCCGGTAAGCGGATTCATGTTTTCGTTCCGGGCAAAAGCAATTGTAGTCGTGAGCAGAACTACCAATGCCAAACCGGTGACAATATTATTTTTGATGTGGAACATATTATTCTCCTCCGCTTGAACCCAATATTACTGCGGTGTTTTAAGTTATGAAGGGCAACGTATATAACTGAACAGTAGCCGTTACCACCGCTGGAACGTCAAGTTATTTTTTATTTATTTCCCCGGGCGATACTCTGGGAGCCGTGGACAAAAATGCGGCGATGTTTGCAATATCGTCATCGGTGAGTTTTTTCGCAATCCCGCGCATGATACCGACCTTATCGACAGTCGGATCATTTGCCCTGCTGCCGTCGCGCCAACTATTCAGTTGATTAACCAGATATACAAATTTCTGCTGGTTAATGGCCGGGATATGAGGGGCGCGCCCGTTGAATCCATGACAGTCCTGACATGGGGGAACCTTACCTTTAATACCTTGTGAAACTATAAGTTTTCCTGCATCCGGCTGGCCAACTTTATTCCCGTCGACTGCAAGCCCTTTCAAATCGGAAGGATCAATCGCATAGTCCAAATTGTTAAGATAGCCAGCCAAGTCGCGGCGATCTTGCTCGTTCAGCACCTTGGCAAAACCATTCATTGCCGCTCCCGCTCCAGACGGGACACGTTTATCGGCAGCAAAATCAGTGAGCTGCTTGATAACATACGCTTGGCCGATATTTGCCAGACGCGGTGCACCCATCGCATCCATACCCAAGCCCTTCTCGCCATGACATCCCTGGCAAGCGGCCGCCTCGCCTTTGCCTTCGTTGAAGATGGTCTGGCCATTAGCGATATTGGTACCTGCAGTGGACTCCCCTGCACTAGCCGTTCCTGATTGCAGAAGGCTGACAGCCATTATCAGTAATGACGATAACATGAATTTATATGTGCTCATTATCCCGCCTTAAATTCGTGAAATTAATATGTAAGCCGCCAGAGAAAAATCATTTCGTGCCCGACGTGGTTACAATCCTGAAACATAATCCGCCAACGCGTCCAGTTCGGCGTCAGTCAATTTCTGGGTGATAATATTCATCACGCCGCCAGGACTATTGCTGCGATCCCCAGCCCTGAAATTAATCAGTTGCCCACGCAGGTAATCCTTTTGCTGGCCGCCAATCACCGGGAACACAGAATTGCCGGGAGACTTACCCTTGCCGTTTGCCCCGTGGCAATTGACACAGGCGACCATCATTCTGGACATATCGCCGTGCAAAAATAAATTCTCGCCCAGTTTATTGTTCGAGCCATTGCCTTTCATTTTTTCCTGGCTGGCGAAATAAGCGGCAATATCGGCCAGATCGTCATCGCTCACGGTCGCCGCTATATCGCTCATGATTTGATGCGTGCGCGTGCCTGATTGAAAGTTGCGCAGTTGTTTTGCAATATATTTGCCATATTGCCCGGCGAGGCTGGGAGCCATGCCTTCAAGGCTGACGCCCAATTCTCCATGGCAGCCTTGGCATAGCTGCGATTTGTCCTTGCCCGCGACCGGATCGCCTGAGCCGCCGCGCAACTTGATTGCCTCCGCACTGCCGTCGCCCATTTCGACGCCCTCCTTGAGCGGGGCGGAGACAGCAGCCGAAACTTTTCCCTTGGAAGAAGCCGGGTTGGTGCTCTTGGCGAACGCGGCCGAGGTCGTAAAAAGAACGGCCAGAGTGAGGCCAACGGCAATGTTGTTTTTTACGTGCAGCATGTCATTCTCCTCATGTCATTCCCGCCATTGTATTATTCGGGCACATAAATTTGCAACTATATTACCTGATTGATGCGGTCTCGACTTATTCCTCTTCAGGGCACCTCTAAAAATTCAGGGTGCGCCCCAATGCCCCACAAGGGGACACCGATCCGCTACGGGCAAAGGCAGCCCGTGCGGAATCGTCAGCAAGGCGTGGAAGAGAGGTAAACAGGCAAACCGCGTAGCGGCTGCTCGCAAAAAGTTTTAATTTCGGCTAACCTAAAGATTAGCCTGCGCTAAAACTTCGTTTTGCTGTGCCGCATAGTGTTGAAATGCAGACAAGAGATTTTTTACGCAACGCGGCATAATCAGCGGTTCCTTCGGCTGGGATGAAATGGGGTAAGCAGGCAAGCCGCGTAGCGGATGCTCGCAAATGTGGATTATTGGAGGCGCCCTTAATTGCATCACGCCAATTGTTATGAAACGTTCGGGTCAATGATTGAATGATTGCCTACCTGATCCGCCGCATTTTGTATGCCCTGCCAATTTTGGTCGGGGTCAACCTGCTCACCTTCGCGTTGTTCTTCGTGGTGAATACCCCGGACGATATGGCGCGCATGCAGCTTGGCATCAAGCGCGTCACGCCCGATGCAATTGAAAAATGGAAGCAGCAGCGCGGTTATGACAAGCCGTTGTTGCTGAACAGCGCGGCCGGCGGCACGGACAAAATTACCGATACAATTTTCTGGCAGAAGTCCGCCAGCATGTTCGCGCTCGACTTCGGCTACTCGGACGACGGGCGCAATATCAACCGGGAAATCGCAACCCGCATGGGACCTAGCCTGGCGATCGCGCTGCCGACCTTTTTGATCGGGCTGGTGGCGTACGTCAGTTTCGCGCTGCTGATGACACTGTTTCGCGCCACCGCGCTGGACATGGTGGGAGTGGCGCTGTGCGTGCTGCTGATGTCGGTGTCCGGACTGTTCTACATCATCGGCGGGCAGTTCGTGGTGAGCAAGCTGTGGCATCTGGTGCCGATCTCCGGTTACGACGGTGGCATGGGCGGTTTCAAATTCGTAGTGTTGCCTATCGTCATTGGGGTAATTGGCAGCGTCGGTTCCAGCAGCCGCTGGTATCGCACCATCTTCCTCGAAGAGATCGGCAAGGACTATGTGCGCACCGCGCGTGCCAAGGGTTTGTCCGAATTGGCGGTGTTGTTCCGCCACGTGTTGAAGAACGCGATGATCCCTATCCTAACTGGCGTGGTGGTGGTCATCCCGCTGCTGTTCATGGGCAGCCTGCTCACCGAATCGTTCTTTGGCATTCCGGGCTTGGGCAGCTACACCATCGATGCGATCAACGCGCAGGATTTTAGCGTGGTGCGCGCGATGGTGTTCCTCGGTTCGCTGTTGTATATCGTCGGGCTGATCCTCACCGACATTTCCTACACGATCGTGGATCCGCGGGTGCGACTCTCATGAGTTTCATGCCGGTCATGTTGTGGAGTGACGCACTGGTGTTTTTGTTGCTGGCGGCTGGTATCGCCAGCGCGTGGTATGTGCGGCAGCGCGAGCATCTGCTGCTGCCGTGGCGACGCGTGGCGCAGAGCGCGACGGCGATGGTGTCGCTGCTGGTGTTGTCGCTGTTTCTGCTGATTGGGCTACTGGATACACTGCACTATCGGATCGCGTTACCGGAAAAAAATAGTGGCGAGACGGTGTATACACCAGAGGTGTTGAGCGTGTTCGACAAGCTGGTCGAGCCGCTGCGCACGCATACCGAAAAAACTTATTCCGCGCCGTTAGCCGTGACGCTGTATGCCAAGGAAAGCATCAGCGACGCACACGGTAGCGTGTCGCGCGAGTACCCGCGTTTGCGCTACGGTGGCGCGCATCTGGCCGATGCGCAACAGCAGGACAGCGATGTATTGTGGCGCGGACTGACAGGTGCGATGTGGGGATTGTTGGCGGGGTTATTGATTGCTCTGGGCGGCAAGCAATGGTTGGCGCAGCGCGGCTGGCCGCTGCGCGCCCTGCTGATCGCCACCCTCATCATCGCAACCATCGTCGGCATGACCGTCAATCTGGCTGTTGCCTATCACGTGCTCGGCACCGACAAGGTCGGCCAGGACGTGCTGTACCTGTCGCTGAAAAGCATACGCACCGGGCTGATCATCGGTACGGTGACCACGCTGGTCACCTTGCCGCTGGCTTTGCTGCTGGGTATTGCGGCGGGCTATCTGCGCGGCTGGGTGGATGACGTGATCCAGTATGTCTACACCGTGCTGAGTTCCATACCCAGCGTGCTGCTGATCGCGGCGGCGGTGCTGATGATGCAGGTGACCATCGATACGCATCCGCAATGGTTCGATAACTCCGCGTCGCGCGCCGATCTGCGTTTGGTGTTCCTGTGCCTGATTCTCGGTGTCACCAGCTGGACCGGGCTGTGCCGCTTGTTGCGCGGCGAGACGCTCAAGCTGCGCGAGATGGAATACATCCATGCGGCGCAGGCGTTCGGCGTGTCTTCAATGCGCATCCTCACGCGCCACATCGTGCCGAACGTGATGCACATCGTGCTGATCTCGCTGGTGATGGATTTCAGCGGGTTGGTGCTGGCCGAGGCGGTGCTGTCCTACGTCGGCGTGGGCGTCGATCCCTCGATGATCAGCTTCGGCACCATGATCAACGCGGCGCGGCTGGAGATGGGGCGCGAGCCTATGGTGTGGTGGGCATTGGCCTCCGCCTTCGGTTTCATGCTGGCGTTGGTGCTGGCGGCAAATCTGTTTGCCGATGCGGTGCGCGATGCGTTCGATCCGCGTTTGAATCGGACCGAATTTGCGAAATGACCGTACGGCTATAGACCCAACCCCGTGCGGATGTTGGAGTTCCCGTGAAATGTTTTTGAGTGCGGACTCTGATCAAGCTGAACCTAAAACACAAGGCTGACGGCAAGGTGTCGAACGTAAAAGTAAGGGGCTGCGCGCTTTTGCGCGTCCCGCTTGAGCGCAGGGTTGGGCATCGCTACGCACGAAAGCTTCATACCTACCGCCTACCACCAGCGTAACCGGGCTTCCTATGCTGATGGCGCACAATCAGAATTAGAATGCTGCTTTCGAGATTTCGATATACGACCGAGTACGGAAAAACCTTCAGTGGGAATGTTCTTCGTCCTCTTGTCGTTGGCGTTCCGACGCCGGGATGTTCAACCAAGAGCTTGGCGACACGTTCAAATTCTTCGAGAAAATGCTCAGCGACCACATGGCCAGCTTGTTTGCTGTAAAAATCTTGGGCCTCGGCAACGTCATGCTCCGCCTCAGGGTGGAGCGAGAAGGTCATCGCGGAATTCTTGCCCGAAGCCGAGCGATGGCTTCCTGCCCTGGAACTGCCGCGATCAAACCTGATTCCAGTTCGGCTTCCCTTCGATCCGCTTCTCGCTTCCAAGCTTCCTCAACTTCGGGGTCTGAATCAAGGCTAGCGATCAGTCGCTCAAGCAGGTGCGATCGTTCGACAGGAGCTAACTGCAGGACTTCGGCTTCTAGGACTTCTAGGTTCGTGCTCACGCTGACCTCCCAATGCGGTAGATGCTGACAATTCACAGTTTATCACAGCGAGTGGCGGCCGCACCACTTTGACCGCTGCGCTTGTCGCGAGCTTTTGATCTGTCCGGTTTTGTAGCACGCAATCTGTCCGGTTGTCCTATTGCCCGAGGAGGGCGATATGAAGCC
>JAYVKW010000157.1:0-9809 GCA_043768015.1 Gallionella sp. | reverse complement strand
TTTCGCATCGTCGCGATGAATCTCGACCAGAAGCAACCGGGCTTTCCCGCCGAGGTGTTGCCGAATTATCTAAAGCAGTTGGGTGTGGAATACCACATCGAAACGCAGGACACTTATTCCATCGTCAAGGAAAAAATCCCCGAGGGCAAAACCACCTGTTCGCTGTGTTCGCGGCTGCGGCGCGGCATCATCTACCGCGTGGCAAGTGAACTTGGGGCAAACAAAATCGCACTGGGACATCATCGCGACGACATGATCGAAACGCTGTTCCTGAATATGTTTTTTGGCGGCAAGCTCAAGGCCATGCCGCCCAAATTGGTCACCGACAAGGGCAGCCACATCGTGATCCGCCCGCTAGCCTATTGCCCTGAAAAAGACATTGCCCGTTATGCGCGCGGCATGGAGTTTCCGATCATCCCGTGCAACCTGTGCGGCGCGCAGGAAAACCTGCAACGCCAAAACATCAAGGCAATGCTCGCCGCGTGGGAGCGCGAGTATCCGGGGCGCAGCCAGACCATTTTCACCGCGATGCAAAACGTCGCCCCCTCACACCTGCTGGATGGCAAGCTGTTTGATTTCAAGAATATTCAGATGGGTGAAAAAGTGGCGGAAGGCGATACCGCGTTCGATCTCGGCCTGTAAACGCCAAATAAACTCTTGCGGGAACCTGCCGAAAGAAATCTGGTCAATCATTGCCGCATCCCCGCGCAAAGCGAGCCAGATCGCAGATCGTCGACCTGTTCGTGATACGAATTGTCTGTGATATGCTTGCGCGTGTTGAACCCCAAACTATTTAGGCACAGCACGCTGTTTTCGTTTGAATTCCAATCGATATAAAACGTCCGAATCAACCCTACATCGATAATCTTTTAAGGAGTGAAGTTATGTTATTGCGCCGTATTGTTGCACTTTCCTTGTTGGCAGCCAGCATCTCGGTAACCGTCAGTACCACAACCATGGCGGATACCATCGATATTAACCTGCGCGATACCAGCGCCCAATTTCAGTACAAATCCTCAATGGGTCGCGATTCCCTCGGGAAAACCGAATTTCATCTCGGCGTTCTTTATGTTAATAACAATAATTTGCTGAGTGATTTTGGTCTTTTGGTGAAAGACGAAGTGGGCGACAAAGCGCCCGGGTTTTCTGTCGGTGTCGGCATCAAGGGTTTGGTCGCCAAGGTAAGGGGCGGCAATCCCGTCAATAGCAACGTTTCGGCCTTGGCACTGGGCGGCCTGATACGTTATTCGCCGCCTCCCGTTCCGCGCTTGGGCATAGTTGGAGAGGTGTATTTATCCCCGAATATCGTCACCTTTGGCGATGCCGACCGCTATTCTGAAACCGGTGTTCGGGTGGAGTACGAGGTGATACCCCAAGCGGTTGTCTATCTCGGTTACCGGAGAATTGCATTTGGCCTCAAAGCTCAACCTTCTTACGCGATACTGGATGAAGGCGTTCATTTGGGTGTAAGAATTTCGTTCTAGCCGGAAAACGGCTAACCCTAAAAAGAAAGGAAAACAACCATGTCGCTGTTGTTTGCAAGGGCTACACTGGACTCGCTCCCCCTGCAAAATCATCTGGTCATGGCACCGATGACACGCAGTCGCGCCACCGGAAATATCCCCAACGAACTGATGGCAGAATATTACGCGCAGCGCGCATCAGCGGGACTCATCATTACCGAAGGCACGTCCCCATCCCCTAATGGCTTGGGCTATCCGCGCATACCGGGGATTTTTTCCCCAGCCCAGGTGGCGGGATGGAAGCGTATTACCGATGCCGTCCACGCCAAGAGCGCTAAAATGTTTATCCAGTTTATGCATTGCGGACGCGTTGGCCATGCGCTTAATCTGCCCGCAGGCGCGCGTATTCTGGCGCCATCCGCAGTAATGGCCAGCGGCGAAATGTACACCGATGCCGAGGGGATGCAACCGCACCCCATACCACAAGCAATGACCGAGGCTGACATCGCAACGACCATCGAGGAATTCGCACAAGCTGCGAAGAATGCTATGACAGCGGGATTTGACGGTGTTGAGTTGCACGGAGCGAACGGTTATCTGCTAGAGCAATTTATCCGCCCGAACTCAAATCAGCGCACCGATCACTACGGAGGCTCGCTAGAAAACCGCGTTCGCTTTGTGCTCGAAGTAGTCGATGCGGTAATCAAGACCATCGGCAAGGACAAGGTCGGCATACGCCTGTCACCGTTCGGGGTATTCAATGACATGCCGCTATACGACGCGATGGAAGCGGATTACACCTATCTTGCGCAACAGCTCAATGCGCGCGGACTGGCCTACATCCATCTGGTCGATCACTCGTCCATGGGCGCGCCGCAAGTACCAGCCTCAATGAAAGTGGCGTTCCGCAACGTCTTCAAGGGCAAGCTGATTCTCTCCGGCGGCTACGATGCCAGCCGCGCCGAAAGTGATCTGGCTGCGGGCAATTGCGATCTGGTCGCTGTAGCAAAACCTTTCCTCGCTAATCCTGATTTAGTTACCCGCTGGAAAACCGGCGCGGCTCTGAATGCGCCCGACATGAACACGTTCTATACGCCGGGGGCTAAGGGTTATACCGATTATCCTGCGCTCGCATAAGGTGCAGCAATCACTGAAGGGTATTGCGTGCCCAGGGATCATTCTAAAGCCCGAGCCGGTGCCAGATCGCCAAGCTCGGCGCGGCTTGATTCAGGGTGTAGAAATGCAGGCCGGGTGCGCCGCCTTTTAATAAGCGCTCACACAATTGCGCCACCACCTCGAGACCGAAGGCTTGCACGGCGTCGCTGTCATCGCCATAGCTTTCCAGTTTCTTGCGCATCCAGCGCGGGATTTCCGCGCCGCAGGCATCGGAGAAGCGTGCCAGTTGCGCGAACTTCACGATGGGCATGATGCCCGGCACGATGGGCACGGTGATACCCAGCTTGCGGCAAGCTTCAACGAAGCGAAAGTAGCCATCGGCGTTGTAAAAATACTGGGTGATGGCGGAATTTGCCCCCGCTTCAATTTTGCGTTTGAAATTGAGCAGGTCGTCGCGCGGTGATTTTGCTTGCGGGTGGAATTCGGGGTAGGCCGCCACTTCAATGTGAAAGTGATCTCCTGTTTGCGCGCGGATGAACGACACCAATTCGTTGGCATATTGAAATTCGCCGATGCTGCCCATGCCGGAAGGCAAGTCGCCGCGCAGCGCCACGATACGCTTGATACCCATATCCTTGTAGGTGTTCAGCATGCCACGGATATTCTCGCGCGTGGAGCCGACGCAGGACAAGTGCGGGGCAGCGTTGTGACCCTCGGCCTTGATCTGCCGTATGGTTTCCAGCGTGCGGTCTTGCGTCGAGCCGCCCGCACCGAACGTCACTGAAAAAAACTCCGGCTTGAGCAGCGCCAGCTGCTTGCGCGTGGTCGCGAGCTTTTCAACGCCTTCCGGTGTTTGCGGTGGGAAGAATTCAAAACTGAAAAGTTGCCTGATCATAGGAGCCTCATGCTGTTCTCATTTGTTGTGTGGCCTCATCAGTTGTGCGGCAGCTGCGGACAGCGCCCACGAGAAGATACTGTATAACACCGCGCCCAGTACGCCGTGCCAGAAACTATCCACGACAAAACCGCGCAGCACCGAGCCTACCAGCCAGAACAGTGTGCCGTTGATGACAAAAATGAACAGTCCCAGAGTGAGCATCGTCACCGGCAAGGTGAGCAACAGCAGCAACGGGCGAATCAAAGTATTGACCAGCCCCAGGAAAAACGCCGCGATCAAAGCCGAGACAAATCCATCTACATGAATACCCGGCACGAAGTTCGCCACGGCGAGCAAGGCGAGTGCATTGAGTATCCAGATTAACAGCAGCTCAAATTGAAGTTTCATTTGCTTTTTCCTTTGCCAGATTTCCCAGACTTGCCCGCCTTGGCAGCTTGCGCACGCAACGCCGCACCATAAGCGGATTGACACCACTCGACCATCCCGGCGGGTGAATCAAGGCTGACTGCCGGTGCTGACCAGTATGACATTTTCACGGTCCGGGTCTGGCTCTGATAAACGAACGGGTGGCTATCCGCCCGCTCGAATTGCGCCACGTTGTTTGCGTCGGTCTTGAAGAACAGCTCGTCCTCAACGATCAACGCGAACATCAGCCCTTCGCGGTACAAGCCATAACCGCCGAACATCTTGCGCGCCGATACCGCAGCCCAATCCGTCATGAGCTCTACCACATAATCAACGAACTCATTACGGGCAGAGAGCATTTTTAATTTCGTATCAGCAAGCGCAGCAGTTATTGCAATTAATAACGGTAGTGGTTGGCCTTGTACGGACCTTCCTTGGGTACGCTGATGTAAGCGGCCTGCTGGTCGGTCAGCGTGCTCAGCTGTGCATTCAGCGTAGTCAGTTGCAAACGCGCGACCTTCTCGTCCAGATGCTTGGGCAAGGTGTACACGCCGACAGGATAATCCTTGTTGCGGGTGAATAGTTCGATCTGCGCGATGGTTTGGTTGGCGAACGAAGAGGACATCACATAGGACGGATGGCCGGTACCGCAACCCAGATTCACCAGACGACCTTCGGCCAGCAGCAGCATGCGCTTTTCCGGTTTGCCGTTCGCGGCAGGGAAAATCACGTGATCGACCTGCGGTTTGATGTTGTCCCACTGGTATTGTTTGAGGGAGGCGACATCGATCTCGTTATCGAAGTGGCCGATGTTGCACACGATGGCCTGGTTTTTCATTTTCTTCATGTGCTCGTGGGTGATGACATGGAAGTTGCCGGTGGCGGTGACGAAAATATCGCCGTGTTCGCAGGCGTAGTCCATGGTCACGACGCGATAGCCTTCCATCGCGGCTTGCAGCGCGCAGATCGGATCGATTTCGGTCACCCATACTTGCGCGGACAGCGCGCGCAGCGCCTGAGCGGAGCCTTTGCCCACGTCGCCGTAACCTGCCACCACAGCGATCTTGCCGGCCACCATCACGTCGGTCGCGCGCTTGATCGCATCCACCAGAGATTCACGGCAGCCGTACAGGTTGTCGAACTTGGATTTGGTGACGGAATCATTTACGTTGATCGCCGGGAATTTCAATTCGCCGCGCTCATGCATTTGATACAGACGATGCACGCCGGTAGTGGTTTCTTCGGTGACGCCCTTGATCGCGGCGAGACGTGTGGAATACCATTTCTTGTCTACAGCCAGCTTGGCCTTGATCGAAGCGAATAAACAAGCTTCCTCTTCCGAGCCGGGATGGTTCAGCAACGACGAATCTTTTTCGGCGCGCGCCCCCAGATGCAGCAACAGCGTGGCATCACCGCCATCGTCCAGAATCATGTTTGAATAGCCTCCGTCTGCCCATTCAAAAATGTGGTGGGTGTAATCCCAATACTCAGTCAGCGTTTCACCCTTGTAGGCGAACACCGGCGTGGCGGTTGCAGCAATGGCTGCGGCAGCATGATCCTGGGTCGAGTAGATGTTGCAGGATGCCCAGCGCACTTCCGCGCCGAGCGCTTTCAGTGTCTCGATCAGCACCCCGGTCTGGATGGTCATGTGCAACGAGCCGGTGATGCGTGCGCCACGCAGCGGTTGCGTAACCGTGAATTCCTTGCGGATCGCCATCAGGCCGGGCATTTCAATTTCGGCAATGGCGAGTTCCTTGCGTCCCCATGCAGCCAGGGACATATCGGCGACTTTGTAATCGGTGAATTGTTTCGTAACAGCGTTCATGACCAAGCTCCATTCATCTAAAAGTTAATGAATGGGTGCGGTTAAAACGTGTGCCACTTGCTCCGAGCCTGACGGGGAAATGTTAACTAGCCCCGTTGCAGCACCCCTCGGAGGGTGGATAAAATTGTAGCGTAAGCTACATTATGGGAGCGCGGGCATCTTGCCCGCTGGTTTGCGGGCAAGATGCCCGCGCTCCAAATTATAGTCCTGCATCGGCGCGTAATGCCGCCGCCCTGTCGGTCGCCTCCCAGGTAAATTCAGGCTCCTCGCGGCCAAAGTGACCATATGCGGCAGTCTTTTGATAGATCGGGCGCAGCAGATCGAGCATTTGCACGATACCCTTGGGACGCAAGTCGAAATGCTTAAGCACCAACTCGGTCATCTTTTCGTTGGAAATCTTTCCGGTTCCATAGGTGTCCACCATCACGCTGGTCGGCTTGGCCACGCCGATCGCATAGGAAATTTGCACCAGGCATTTGGTCGCCAAGCCGGCAGCGACGATGTTCTTGGCGACATAACGGCCCGCGTAAGCGGCGGAACGATCCACCTTGGACGGATCTTTGCCGGAGAATGCGCCACCGCCATGCGGGGCTGCGCCGCCGTAGGTGTCGACGATGATCTTGCGTCCGGTCAGGCCGCAATCGCCCTGCGGGCCGCCGATAACGAAGCGTCCGGTCGGGTTGACCAAATAATTGATGTTGCCCTTGATCAGTTCTTTCGGCAACACCGGCTTGATGATTTCTTCGATCGCGGCTTCGCGTATCGCGGCCAGCGTCATGTCCGGCGCGTGCTGAGTGGAAAGCACCACGGTGTCGATTGAGTGTGGCTTGCCATCCACATAGCGTATTGTCACCTGTGATTTGGCATCGGGACGCAGCCAGTTAAGGCGGCCATCGCGGCGCAATTGCGCCTGACGTTCCACCACGCGGTGCGCCAAATAAATCGCCAGCGGCATCAACGTCGGGGTTTCATCGCAGGCATAACCGAACATCAGGCCCTGATCGCCCGCGCCTTGACCGAGGTCGTCGTCATAGGCTTTGTTCACACCTTGCGCAATATCCGGGCTTTGCTTGTCGTAAGCCACCAGCACGGCGCAACCCTTGTAGTCGATGCCGTATTCGGTGTTGTCATAGCCGATGCGCTTGATCGTGTCGCGCGCCACCTGGATGTAATCGACATTGGCGCTGGTGGTGATCTCGCCAGCCAGCACGACCAGGCCCGTATTGCACAGTGTCTCAGCGGCAATGCGCGAATGCTTGTCCTGCGCTAGAATGGCGTCAACGATGGCATCGGAGATTTGGTCTGCGACCTTGTCAGGGTGGCCTTCGGATACAGATTCGGACGTAAATAAAAAATCGCTCATGGCTCTCTGCTCAATCAAATAAAAAATTTAAGGCGCGCATTGTATCAAATAGTTCGCCTGGCCACCGATGACCTCTTTTTTCTTCAAAATGATCTTTCGCCTGCTGGCGAGTCTGCCACTCAGTTGGCTGCACGGCTTAGGCGCGCTGCTCGGCCACATTACTTTTGTTCTCTCCAAGCCCTATGCGGCACGCACCCGAGAGAATTTACGCCAGTCTCATCTGCCCAGTGATGAAATCCACTATGCCGCTTTACTCAAGCAGACCATTAACGAAGCAGGCAAGAGCATCATTGAGTTGCCTTGGGTATGGGGCAGACCCTTGGAGCAAGTCTGCGCCACAGTGCAAAGTTGCCTGGGCTGGGATCATGTTGAAGCAGCTCATGCACGTGGCAAGGGGATTATTTTTCTTACGCCACATTGGGGGTGTTTTGAAGTGGTTGGACTCTATGTCGGGCAACATCTGCCACTGACCTGTTTGTATCGATCTCCCAAACAGGCCTGGCTGGAATCCATCATGCGCGGAGGCCGCGAACGCGGACAGGCACGCCTGGCCAGTGCCGACGTCAGCGGCGTACGCCTGCTTTACAAAGCGCTCAAACGCGGCGAGACGATTGGATTATTGCCCGATCAAGTGCCTAGTCAAGGCGAAGGAGAGTGGGTAAGTTTTTTTGAGCGTCCCGCTTACACCATGACATTGAGTGGACGCTTGGCTGAGAGCAGCGGTGCCGCAGTGTTGCTGGCCTATGCCGAACGGCTCGCACATGGAAAAGGTTACAAGCTGTGCTTTGAGCCGTTACCTTTGGATTTTTCCAGATCTGTTTCCCTGCAAATCAATCAAGCCCTGGAACGTGTGATCGCGATTTCTCCTGCGCAGTATTTGTGGAGTTATAACCGCTATAAAGTTCCGCGCGGCGTGGCACCTCCTGTATTCAAGGGACAGACATGTTAGTAAGGTCTGGAGTGTTTCTGTTGTGGCTGATACATTTTTTGCCGTTTCGCGTATTGGTATGGATAGGCACGGTTTTAGGCTCTTTACTTTACCTGCTGGGAGCCGAACGCCGCAGGGTGGGGGCGATCAACTTGAAACTGTGCTTTCCGGAATTAAGTGCGCAGGCGCGCAAGCAACTTTTGCGCGACCACTTCAAGATGTTCAGTCGCGGCCTTATTGAGCGCACTATCCTGTGGTGGTCAAGCGCCGAATATATTTCCAGCCTGATCCACATCGAAGGTATGGAACACTTCGAGGCAATCAAAGGCCAGCCCGCCATCCTGCTCACGCCGCATTTCGTCGGCATGGATGCGGGGGGGCAGTGGATTGCCCAGCATACCGATACAGTGTGTATGTATGCGAACCAGAAGAACATCTACCTGACCGAACTGCTGTTGAAGAAACGTGCCCGCTTCCGCAACCAGCACCTCTATTCGCGCCAGCAGGGGCTGCGTCCCATCCTCAAGGGCATGCGTGCAGGTATGCCATTCATCTATCCGCCGGATCAGGATCAAGGCATCAAAGACGGCGCGTTCATCCCCTTCTTCGGCGTGCCTGCCGCGACCATGACTTCGGTGCCGCGCATCGTGCAGATGACCGGCGCGAAAGTAGTACCCAGCATCACACGCATGCTGCCGGGTAGCGGAGGTTATGTGCTGACCTTCTACCCTGCCTGGGAAAACTATCCGACTGGCGATGACATCGCCGACACGCGCCGCATGAACGAATTCCTCGAACAGCGCATACTGGAAATGCCGGAACAATATTTCTGGCTGCACAAACGCTTCAAAACTCGCCCTGAGGGCGAGGCAAGGTTTTATCCGGAATAAAAATTTTCCGTAGGGGCGTATTGGTGAAACAACTAGCCATTCGACTAGGCTGGCAAACAACGCCAACCAAGTCACTGGTTATGCCATACGCCCCTACAACGATGGGTGAACATTTGAAATGAAATATAAAGACCTGCGCGACTTCATCGCACAACTGGAAAAAATAGGCGAACTCAAGCGCGTCAGCGCGCCGGTTTCGCCGTATCTGGAAATGACCGAAATCTGCGACCGCGTGTTGCGCGCGCAAGGTCCGGCAATCCTGTTCGAAAATCCGGTCGGGCACAACATGTCCCCAAACAAAATACCGGTTCTGGCGAACCTGTTCGGCACGCCGCGCCGCGTGGCGCTGGGTATGGGCGAAGAGAGCACACAGGCACTGCGCGAAGTGGGCAAGCTGCTGGCCTATCTCAAGGAACCCGAACCGCCCAGAGGATTGAAGGATGCCTGGGAAAAATGGCCGGTGTTGAAGCAAGTACTGAACATGTCGCCCAAGATTTTATCCAGCGCGCCCTGCCAGGATGTGGTGTGGGAAGGAAACGAAGTGGACTTGGGCAAGCTGCCGATCCAGACTTGCTGGCCCGGCGATGTTGCGCCTCTCATCACCTGGGGTCTGGTGGTCACGCGCGGGCCGCACAAGGCGCGGCAAAATTTAGGCATCTACCGCCAGCAAGTGATCGCGCCGAACAAGGTCATCATGCGCTGGCTCAGCACACGCGGTGGCGCCTTGGATTTTCAGGACTGGCGCAAGGCGCATCCCGGCAAACCGTTCCCAGTTGCCGTGGTGATCGGCGCCGATCCGGCCACGATCCTCGGCGCGGTCACGCCGGTGCCG
Source organism: Gallionella sp. (assembly GCA_043768015.1). Classification (GTDB taxonomy): domain Bacteria; phylum Pseudomonadota; class Gammaproteobacteria; order Burkholderiales; family Gallionellaceae; genus Gallionella. The sequence goes on along the minus strand of JAYVKW010000157.1, from coordinate 89 downwards.
GATAGTCTTTCCGAATATCAATTCGCCGGACTGTTGCGCGGCAGCAAGACCGAACTGGTGAAATGCCTAGGCAACGATCTGCAAGTGCC
>JAYVKW010000156.1:0-12076 GCA_043768015.1 Gallionella sp. | reverse complement strand
AGTAGTCGTATCAGTAGTTTTAACAGGTATCGAAGGGTAAAGGGGCTTCGATACCTCAGCCCGAACGGAAAGTTCAAACATATTCGTGCCGGATCAATAATTGATGGGGCGAATTTTATTCATGGGACGCCGGATCATTTTGGCGATGTGATTCGTTCACCAGAACGGCGCGCCGTGAATATTCGGCAGCTTCCTGATCCCGCCCCAGTTGGGTCAACACCCGTGCCATTCCGTTCAAGTCTTCACCGATGCGTTCGCTCAGTGCTAGCGCTTTATCCATCTCCAACGCGGCCTGGAAATGTTGCAACGCGCTCGCGGCGCGCGCCAGCTTCTCCTCGGCCGCTGCGGCGACACGCAAGGCATTGGCTTGTTCCTCCTTGCCTGCCTCACCCTCTTTGCTCACCGCCTGTGCCAATGCCAGCGCGCCCTCTGCATCGCCGTTCAGCAACAATAGTCTCGCGCGCAATGCGTCCATGCCAAAGTTTAGCGCGCATTTCTTCTCGCACAGCTTCTCTGCGAACTGCAAGGTCGATTCCGCCTCACTCAAGCGCGCCAGATCGGTCAGGATCACGGCCTTGCGAAAGGCCGCTGTGAGTCGGGATTCCGGCGGGTAGATACGTTCCTTTTCCAGCAGTATCTTGTCCAGCCAGGCCAGTGCGGCTTCGTCATCGCGCAGTTGATGCGTCACCGTGGCCAGATTGATCATCGTCGTGGCGGCACCCGCCGTGTCGTCCAAAGATTGTTGCAGCGCCAGGGCTGTGGCGAAATCATGCTGCGCGCGCAGCAGTTCGCCGTCCCTTAATGCTTTTCGTGCATCCTTGTCCGCTGCCCTGGCTTGCTCGATCGCCAGCGGCTGACGTGGAACAGGCGCGCTGCCGCAAGCGGCCAATAGTCCCGGCAACATCAGCAGTAGGAATTTAAACATAGCGACAGAATAAATTAGTCATGGCTATCCATCTTTATTGGCCCGGTATCGGTTGCCGGTGCGTCGCTCTTCAACGGCCAGTGCGTGCTCAATGAATCGACTGCTTGCTGGGTGTCGCCTATCAATTTCTGTGTCTTGCCCATCACCTCCGGCAGCTGCGGCGCGGCGCGATTTACCGCATCATTGATCGTCTTGCCGGCCTCGCGCAGGCTCTCCATGGTGGTGTCGGCCTTCTTCAACAAAGCAGGCAACTCATAGTCGAGTTTTCCCGACAGCGTTTCGGCATTTGCCGCCGATTTGCGCAAGGATTGCAGCAATGGCTCCACTTCATGATTGAGGCCGGTATCGACCCTGTCCAGCACGCGGTCCAGGCGCTCCCGCGTACCGCGCATCTCGGCCGAGAATTCGCGCAGGTTCTTCAATGTCTGGCGCACATCGCCATCGGGGTCATGCAGGGTATGATGCAAATCGTCGAGGATGGGCATGATGCGGTTCTTCACATCGACTACCGCCTGTTCCAATCCGCTGGCGCGCTCGAAACGCACCTTGCCGCCTGCCACCAATGCGGGCTTGTCTTCCGCACCCCGGCTGATCTCGAGTACCCCGTCACCGATCACCCCTTCTTTTTTCAGGCTCATCACGGCATCCTGCCTGATCAGCCCGAGGTACTTCGTGTCGATCTTGACCTCCACTTGCACTTGCCCCTGTTCGTCCAGCGTCAGGGTATTCAGCTTGCCGATCTTGAATCCGCTGAACTTGACCGGCATGCCCACGCTCAAGTCCTGTCCGCTATCGGCGACAAAATAGACAGGGGACTTTGCGGTGAACGCGTCTTTTTTTACCCCGGTCCACACGAATGCCAGCGCCATTCCCAGCGCCGCGAGCAATATGAACATGGCTGCCTTGCCGAACAGATTCTTGAAACGCTCGTCATTGTCGTCCAGCAATTTCACATACACCTCATTCGATCTTTTCACGCGATTTGTTTCCAGGGCAGCATCGTCGGCTGGTCTGCTATCACCAATACCGCCCTGCCTTCGGCGGCACAGGATTCCAGCGCCATTATCCAGCAGTTCGCCAGACGCGCGTTGACATCCGCGAACAGCGCGGCATCCACCACCAGCACCGGCGACATTTGCAACAGGGCGCGCAACAGCCCGGCCAGTTTGCGTCGCCAGGGTTCTACACTATACGGCTGGGCCGCCATGAATCCCGCGAACTCATTTTGCTCCAGGCCCAGCATGCCCAACCAATGCCTGGCGCTTTGCTCTGTCTTAACCAAGTCCCGCCGGGAGTGATGCCACAGCGGCAAGGTGACGTTCTCCCAGATCTTGAGGTTGCTGATCAGGCCGCCATGCGCTGCCACCCAAGCCGCACGCCCCGGCCTAGCGCTCACCGGCTGCCATATCAATGGCACGGGCCCGTTATTGTGCCTTCTTTCGCCAGACTTGCCGATCACGGCTACCTTGCCGCGCCTCCTCTCGCCCTGCACGATCTCGATGCGGCCTTCTGCGCAAACAGTTTCCCCGATCGCACTATCGATCATGGCATTTTTTTCATCTTTGGAGGAAAGTTGCAACAACCGCGTCTCGCCCTCATGCAGCGTAAAAGTATATGCGCGTCCAGACCCTTCGCAGCGCACATCGGCAAATCTGAACAGCGCGCCCATAATCAGAACAGCAGCACCGTGATCAGTCCGTCACACGCGAATACCGCCATCAGGCTGCGCATCACCGCGCGCGACGCGGCGACCGGGATCTCGGTCATCGCGCGCTTGACTGTCAGCCCGTAATAGCAGGGCACCACCGACACCAGCATGCCGAAGCAGATGCTTTTCAACAATGCCGCGAAGATCTCCAGATAACTGATCATCTCGAAAAAATGGCCGACTTCTCCGAACAGCGAGACGTCGATATGCCAGGCGGTGACGATCATGCCGGTACCGATCGCAACGACCTGAAAGTAAAACGTCAGCACCGAGCTGGTTATCGTCATCGCCAGCATCCTCGGCACCACCAGGTACGCGACAGGCGAGATGCCCATGCGCCGCAAAATCATTATTTCGCCATTCACCTGCATCGCGGCGAGCTCGCTGGCGATCGCCGAGCTGCTGCGCCCGACGATCACGATCGCGGTCAGCAAAGGCCCCAGCTCCCGCACCACAGTCCAGATCAGCGCTTGCAAGGTCAACAGTTCGTTGCGCCCGACCAGATCGCTGACTTGCATCACCACGATCAGTCCCGCCAGAAATGCCATGACAGTGATCGGCCCCACCGATTCGATACCGGTAAAATAGAGCTGCTTGAGCAACGCCCTGCGTACCGGCCACTTGACCACCGCCGACAGTGCATAGAGAGCCTGCCCGACCAGAACCACGCTGTCGCGCACGAACAGTCCCTGCATGCCCAGCCAATTTTGCATTTTCAATACAGGATTTCTCATTGCCGCTCCCGTTCATTCATGCCGTCATCACCTCGCACATCTTGCGGCATTCGCCTTCGCGAGGCACTCATCCTAAGTTTCAGCAGAGGCTACCGTGTTGCCATGCTTGATGGTTGCGCAATCTGTCTGACTGCGCCTTGAATTTTGCCATTCATGCCGCTGGAATTTTATACTCGATTAATCTACTATACTTGCATAAATAACTTATCCAAACGCAAATCCCCGGAGTCCCCTTGCCGCATCAACACAAAAATAATGTTGCCCAGATCAATGAAGCGCACAGTGGACTGATCAGTGCGCTGCGCAGCTTGTTGCCAGCGGAATCCGTGCTGGTCGACGCGGAGGATCTGCGCCCGTTTGAATGCGACGGGCTGTCGGTCTATCGGCAGCTGCCGCTGGTCGTGGTGCTGCCGGAAACCATAGCGCAGGTGCAGAGCATCATGCGATTGTGCCATGCGCAGCGAGTGCCGGTGGTGGCGCGCGGCGCGGGCACCGGGCTGTCCGGCGGCGCATTGCCGCTGGCGGATGGCGTGCTGCTGAGCCTGGCAAAATTCAAAAGCATTCTGAGTATCGATGCGCATAACGCGATGGCGACCGTGCAGCCGGGCGTGCGCAACCTGGCCATCTCTGAAGCGGCGGCAGCCTATGGTCTGTATTACGCACCCGACCCCTCGTCGCAAATCGCCTGCACCATAGGCGGCAATGTTGCGGAAAATTCCGGCGGTGTGCATTGCCTGAAATATGGCCTGACGGTGCATAACATCCTGATGCTGAAAGTGGTCACGATGGAAGGAGAGCTGCTGACGATAGGCGCGGAGACGCTGGATTCACCGGGCTATGACCTGCTGGCGCTGATGACCGGCTCCGAAGGCATGCTCGGCGTGATCGTCGAAGTGACCGTGAAATTATTGGCCAAACCGGAACGCGCACAGGTCGTGCTCGCCGCCTTTGACGATCTGGTGAAGGCCTGCGAGGCGGTCGGCGCGATCTTCGCCGCCGGCATCATCCCCGCCGGACTGGAAATGATGGACAAGCTCGCGATACAAGCGGCGGAAGATTTCGTGCACGCCGGTTATCCGCGCGATGCCGAGGCGATATTGCTGTGCGAACTGGACGGCACGCATGCCGAAGTGTCCGAATACATCATGGCAGTGCGCAAGATATTGACCGGCAGCGGCGCCACCGAGGTGCGCACCGCGGTGGACGAAGCCGAGCGGCAACTGTTCTGGAAGGGGCGCAAATCGGCCTTCCCCGCCGTGGGTCGCATCTCGCCGGATTATTACTGCATGGACGGCACCATCCCGCGCCGCCAGTTGCCGCAGGTACTGCGCCGCATCGGCGAGATGTCGGCGGAATACGGATTGCCGGTCGCCAATGTGTTCCACGCCGGGGACGGCAACCTGCATCCGTTGATTCTGTTCGATGCCAACCAGGCAGGCGAACTGGAACGCACCGAGGAATTGGGCCGCAGCATCCTGCTGCTATGCGTGAAAGTCGGCGGCACCATCACCGGCGAACACGGCGTCGGCATCGAGAAGATCGGCCAGATGTGCGTCCAGTTCAGCAGTGCGGAATTGACCCAGTTCCACGCCGTCAAAGCCGTATTCGATCCGTCCGGTCTGCTCAATCCCGGCAAGGCCGTGCCGACACTCCATCGCTGTGCCGAATTCGGCGCGATGCATGTCCATCACGGAAAACTCCCCCACCCCGAACTGGAACGCTTCTGATGCCCATGCGTGATTCAGACATCAGCAGCGAGCTACAGCAACAAGTGCTCGATGCATTTCACAATGAAACGCCGCTTAACATCACCGGCAGCGGCAGCAAAACATTTCTGGGGCGCATTAGCCAAGGGCAGGCAGTCGACATCAGCACGCATCGCGGCATCGTCGAATACGATCCGCTCGAACTGGTGCTAACCGCGCGCAGCGGCACCACGCTGCAGGATATCGAAGCGGTGCTGGCGGATGCCAATCAGATGTTGGCTTTCGAACCGCCGCATTTTGGCGACAACGCCACACTGGGCGGCACCATCGCCTGCGCTCTGTCCGGACCACGCCGTCCCTACAGCGGTTCGGCTCGTGATTTCGTGCTGGGCTGCAAGATGCTGAACGGCCGCGGCGAGATCCTGCGCTTCGGCGGGAAAGTGATGAAGAACGTCGCGGGCTACGATGTCTCGCGCCTGATGGTTGGAGCCTACGGCACGCTGGGCATCCTGCTCGAGATCAGCCTGAAGGTGATGCCGCGCCCGGCGGCGAGTATCACCGTGGCAAGTGTAAGCAGCGCAGTTCAAGCGCTATCGAACATGAGCGCTTTGCTGAGCAAACCGTATCCGGTGGATGGCGCGTGCTATCACGGCGGCCAATGTTACGTGCGCATCTCCGGCAGTGCTCAGGCGGTGAAGGAAGCACGCTCGAAGATTCCCGGTGACGCGGTGGCCGATGCGGAAAAATTCTGGCATGCGCTGCGCGAGCATGAACTGCCCTTCTTCCGTCACGGCGGAGCGCTGTATCGCATCATGGTCAAACCCGCCACGCCGCCGCTGCCCATCGAAGGTGCATGGCTGCTGGACTGGGGCGGCGCGCAACGCTGGTTATACAGCGATGAAGATGCCGATACGGTTCGCCATCACGCCGAACTGGCCGGCGGGCATGTCACGGTGTTTCGCGGCGGCAATCGCGGGGACGAAATATTCCAGCCCTTGCCTGCCCCGCTGCTGACCATACACCAGCGGCTCAAGGCCAGCTTCGACCCGAAGAATATTTTCAATCGCGGCCGGCTTTACGGAAATTTATAGCATGCAAACTTCCATACCTGCCCATTTGCTGAGTAATCCGGATATTGCGGAAGCCGATGCCATCCTGCGCAGCTGCGTGCATTGCGGATTCTGCAATGCGACTTGTCCCACCTATCAGTTGCTGGGTTCGGAACTGGATGGCCCGCGCGGACGCATTTATCTGATCAAGGAAATGCTGGAGACCGGACAGGCCAGCGACAAGACCCGTTTGCATCTGGATCGCTGCCTGACCTGCCGCGCGTGCGAAACCACCTGCCCGTCCGGTGTGCAATATGGCCGCCTGATCGACATTGGGCGCGAGATGGTCGAAGAAAAAGCACCGCGTTCACTTGCGGAAAAAATGTTGCGTCAGGCCATGCTCGCCGTTATTCCTTATACCGCGCGCATGGCGGTTGTGCTGAGACTGGCCCGTCTGCTCCGCCCGCTGCTGCCGTCGCAATTGCAAAAAAAAATCCCGGCCAAACAGCTCGCTACCGTAACACCCACAACCTCGCATGCCCGGCGCATGCTGGTGCTGGAAGGCTGCGTCCAGCCACTGACTACGCCTAACACCAATGCTGCTGCGGCGCGCGTGCTGGATCGGCTCGGCATCTCGCTGGTCAGTGCATCAGGCGCGGGTTGCTGCGGCGCGCTGAACCAGCATCTGTCCGACCCCGAAGGCGCACGCGCGATGATGCGCCGCAACATCGACGCTTGGTGGCCGCATGTCGAGAGCGGCGCGGAGGCGATCGTGATGACTGCCAGCGGCTGTGGTGTGATGGTCAAAGATTACGGCCACGCATTGAAAGACGATGCCGGGTACGCAGACAAGGCCGCGCGCGTCAGCGCACTGACGCGCGACTTGAGCGAGTTGCTGAGCCGCGAGAACCTGGATGCTTTCGCGCATATCGGCCAAGGCACGCGCGTGGCCTACCAGTCGTCCTGTACTTTGCAACACGGCCAGAAACTGGGCGGAACGGTGGAAGCGATCCTGCGGCGCTGCGGCTACGAACTCACTCCTGTCGTGGACAGCCATCTTTGTTGCGGCGCGGCGGGCACTTATACTTTGCTGCAAGCCAAACTTTCACAGCAATTACTGAAGAACAAACTGGACGCACTACGTGCAGGCAAGCCGGAAATCATCGCCTCCGCGAATGTCGGTTGCCAGATGCATCTGTCCAGCGTCAGCGATATTCCGGTCAAGCACTGGATAGAGTTGCTGGAAAAAGGATAAAATCGCGCCTTTATAAAATCGAGCCGTTGTAATTTTTAAAATAGAAAAGGAAATAGCATGACCGTAAAATCGTTTCACCCGCCGCAACGCGTATTGATGGGGCCAGGCCCCTCCGATGTCAGCCCGCGCGTACTCGAAGCTCTGTCGCGCCCGACCATCGGCCATCTCGACCCGGTGTTCGTGTCCTTCATGGACGAGATGAAGGTGCTGCTGAAATTCGCTTTCCAGACCGAAAATGAATTGACCATGCCGGTCTCCGCGCCCGGTTCCGCCGGAATGGAAACCTGCTTCGTCAACCTGGTCGAACCGGGCGATAAGGTCATCGTATGTCAGAACGGGGTGTTCGGCGGGCGCATGAAAGAGAACGTCGAGCGCTGCGGCGGCATCGCGGTGATGGTTCAAGATGACTGGGGACGCGCGGTCGATCCGCAAAAACTGGAGGACGCACTCAAGGCCAATCCGGATGCCAAGATCGTCGCTTTTGTTCACGCGGAAACTTCCACTGGCGCGCAATCCGATGCCAAGACGCTGGTCGAGATCGCGCACAAACATCATTGCTTGACCATCGTCGACGCGATCACTTCGCTGGGCGGCACACCGCTCAAGGTGGACGAGTGGAACATCGATGCGATCTATTCCGGCACGCAGAAATGCCTGTCGTGCACGCCCGGCCTCTCGCCGGTCAGTTTCAGCAAGAATGCGCAGGAGAAAATCAAGAACCGCAAGACCAGGGTGCAGAGCTGGTTCATGGATCTGAATCTGGTGATGGGCTACTGGGGCGGCGCGACCAAACGCGCCTACCACCACACCGCGCCGATCAACGCGCTGTACGGCTTGCACGAAGCATTGGTCATCCTGCAAGAAGAAGGCCTGCAAAATTCCTGGGCGCGCCATCAGAAGAATCATCTCGCGCTGCGCGCGGGGCTGGAAGCGATGGGTCTGAAATTCGTGGTGCCGGAAGCGGAACGTCTGCCGCAACTGAACGCGATCTCCGTGCCGGATGGTGTGGATGAAGCCGCAGTGCGCGCTATCCTGTTGTCCGACTATCAGCTTGAGATCGGCGCGGGCCTGGGTGCGATGACCGGCAAAGTGTGGCGCATCGGCTTGATGGGACATGCCAGCAATTCGCGCAACGTATTGCTTTGCCTCGGTGCCTTGGACGATGCCCTCAGCCGGGTGAAAGCGCCGATCAAACGCGGTGTCGCAGTAGAAGCGGCGCACAAAAAACTGGCTGGCTGATTCGTTGCGTAGCATTCACCTCCCCCGCCCATCACTGTGATGGGCGGGTTTTTATACGCCCCGCAGCAACCACCACCATCCCGTCAGCGTAGCGAACGAAATCACCAGCCCCACCGCTACCATCAGCGTCGCCAAGGGCGGATCGAGATCGTGCTCGGTCGCGAGGATCGCGGCGGTGATCATCGGCGGCATGGCCGCTTCGAACAAGGTGATCTGTATGGCCTGCCCATGCGCGCCGAGCAGCGGCACATATAACAAAAATAAAACCAGCGGCGCCAGCACCAGCTTGAATGTCAGGCCTATGGCCAGGTTCCTGCCATTGCCCGCGAGATGGCCGAGACGCAATTGAAAGCCGACCGCGAGCAGCGCCAGCGGCGCCAGGGTATCGCCCATGCGCTTGAGCACGATAGCCAGCCAGTCAGGATATTCCACAGGCATCAGCAACAGCGCGAGCATCAATGCGATGAACGGCGGAAACAGGAAGATACGCTTGGCCATTTCACCGACGCTGGGACGGCCTGACGAATAGATGCCGGCAACGGTGATACCCAATGTGGAAAGCACCAGGAAAGAACCGAGCTGGTCAACGATGATACCGGTAGCAAGCCCCTGGTGCCCGTAATATGCCTCTATCATAGGCAATCCCACATAGGAGGTATTGCACAGTCCGCCGGTCAGTATCAGCGCGCCCACCGTGGGTCGCGGCAGATCCAGCCAGCGCCCGATGAAGCGAAAAAAGACCGCCGACAGCGCAAACACTATCCATCCCATCGCCGCCATCAGACCTATATGTCCGCTGATCTTCAGCTCGTGCACATACAACAACGTCAGTGCGGGCATGGAAACATGGATGATGAAACTGTTGAGCACCGCCGGCGTGTTGACCGGCATGCGCTTGAAACGGTGCAGCAGCATACCGGCGATGAAACAGAGAATGAGCAGGATGAGGTTGGTCATACTTTCCCGTCATTCCCGCGAAAGCGGGAATCCAGTCAGTTTAATAATTCCTGCGGAAGCAGGACAATGCCTTCCGGTTTTGTCCGCTAAGCGGAACCGGTTTGATTGCTGGATTCCCGCCTGCGCGGGAATGACGAATAAAGGCGGCACTACAAAATCTCTTCCCATAAATCCCGCCACTCCGAATTGAACGATTCGATCAACTCTATCTTCCATGCTCGATTCCATTTCTTGATCTGCTTTTCACGCGTAATTGCAGCCACTATGTCCACATGCAATTCATAGTAAGCCAAGATGTGTACGCCATATTCCTTGGTGAATCCATCAACTGCATCATTCCTGTGTTCCCAAATACGTTTCACCAAATCGCTGGTCACGCCGACATACAGCATGCCGTTGCGTTGGCTGGCGAGGATGTAAACGCAGGGCTGTTTTTGCATGGCAACGATCCCGAAAACAATCCACTGAACCTATCATTCCCGTGCAAACGGAAATCCAGTTGATACAAAATCCCCGCGTAGCGGGACATCTCCACTTGGATATTGTCCGCTACGCGGAATTGATTTAATCGCTGGATTTCCGCTTTCGCGGGAATGACGGTCGAGTTATCGCGGCACGTTCGTCGCGATGAAGGCCTTCAGCTTAGCCACATCCCCATCCATCACTACACAACGTTGCGGCAGCTTCTCGATGCCTTGCAGCGCAGTCGGGCGTTCCGGTTCGCGGCCCAATGCTTCCTGTATGGTCTCGGCGAATTTGGCGGGCAGCGCGGTCTCCAGGCAGATCAGCGGCAGGTTGGGACGGCGCTGCTGCAGACCGACCTTGATGCCGTCGGCGGTGTGGGTGTCAACCATTACGCCGTATTTTTTCCACAATTCACGAATTGTGTTCAGACGGTCGGCATGCGTACTTTTGCCGGAAACAAAACCGAATTTCGACAGCGCGTCCCAGTACGGCGTGCCTTTTATGTCGAACGCGGCGGTGTCGGATGAACCGGCTGGTGTCAATTCCGCATCCGGCTTGCCGGATAGCGGATTGCCTACCTTTGGTGCATCCACCTTGCTCCAGAACTCGCGTACTTTCGCGCCATCGCGCCCGACCAGGTCGAACACGAAACGCTCGAAATTGCTCGCCTTGGAAATATCCATCGACGGGCTGCTGGTCTCGTAGGTGTGATCCGTGCCGCGCGGGCGGTACACACCGGTACGGAAAAATTCGTCGAGCACGTCGTTCTCGTTGGTCGCGAGGATCAACTGACCGATAGGCAGTCCCATCATGCGCGCGATATGCCCGGCGCAGATGTTGCCGAAGTTGCCGGAGGGCACCGAGAACGCGACCTGCTCGTCATTGGATTTCGTCGCGGCAAAATAGCCCTTGAAGTAATACACCACCTGCGCCGACACGCGCGCCCAGTTGATCGAGTTGACCGTGCCGATCTTGTATTTGGCCTTGAAGGCGTGGTCGTTGGACACCGCCTTCACCAAGTCCTGCGCGTCGTCGAACATGCCGGTGATCGCGATGTTGAAGATGTTCGGGTCTTGCAGCGAATACATCTGCGCGCGCTGGAAGCCCGACATCTTGCCATGCGGCGACAGCATGAACACGCGGATGCCGCGCTTTCCGCGCATCGCGTATTCGGCGGCGGAACCGGTGTCGCCGGAAGTCGCGCCGAGGATGTTCAGCTCGGCATGTTGCTTATCCAGTGCATACTCGAACAGATTGCCGAGCAACTGCATCGCCATGTCCTTGAACGCCAGCGTCGGCCCGTTAGATAGCTCGAGGATATGCACGCCCGGTTCCAGCGTACGCAGCGGAGTGATCTGGGTGAAATCGGAATCGGCGCGGCCATTGCTGTAAACCGCAGGGGTGTAAGTCTTGTTGATGATGGCCTTGAGGTCAGCCGTCGGAATGTCGGTGATGAATTTCGACAGCACCGCGTATGCAAGATCGGCGTAAGACAAGTTGCGCCACGCGTCCAGTTCGGCGCGCGTCACCTGCGGGTATTGCTCCGGCAGATACAAGCCGCCATCCGGTGCGAGACCACCGAGCAGGATTTCGGTAAAAATTTTCGCGGGCGCATTGCCGCGGGTGGAGATGTATTTCATTCGTTACTCACTTTATAGAAATCCATTTTGTGAAAATTGCCTGATTTCACTAACAAACACTTCCCTTGCATGCTCAATTGAAGCGAAGCTAGGAAAGCATTCTTTGATTACTTGTTTTATTGGCAAAAAACGAAATGAACCTGATCTTGAATGGTAGAACCCGATGTCTGAAAACTCAAAACCATCCTTGCTAGAATCGTAGAGTAAAGCATAGCTGAGTAACTGTTGAAAGTGTGTAATAGACAACGGCTCTAGCGTAGTCTTGATATCAGTTAGGACATACCGATCATTGCATTCAATTACACAATCTAAATCAGCACCACCAACTAACTTGGAATTGACTAACGATTGATCACCGACCCAAATATTTGCTTTATAAAGCTCGCTATTTGGATCAC
>JAYVKW010000155.1:0-7017 GCA_043768015.1 Gallionella sp. | reverse complement strand
GAAAAAAGGCGAACTTTCGTTCGCCTCAATTTGGCGGAGTGGACGGGACTCGAACCCGCGACCCCCGGCGTGACAGGCCGGTATTCTAACCAACTGAACTACCACTCCAAAAATGTAACCCAGTTGTTACTTGCGATCCAAACTGGTGGGTGCTGACGGGTTCGAACCGCCGACATTCGCCTTGTAAGGGCGACGCTCTACCAGCTGAGCTAAGCACCCGACAAAGCAGACTAGTTTACAGCATCCTTCAGACCCTTGCCAGCGCTAAACTTTGGAACCTTGGCCGCCTTGATCTTGATCGTCGCACCAGTGCGAGGATTGCGACCATTACGGGCAGCACGCTTGCCAACTTTAAAAGTGCCGAAACCAACCAAGCTCACTGAATCGCCTTTTTTCAGTGCTTTCTTGATGGTGTCTACAGTCGCATCCAGTGCACGAGCAGCAGCTGCCTTAGAGATTTCAGCGGATTTTGCAATTGCATCAACCAAATCAGATTTATTCACGTAAGTCCCCTTTGCGAGTGGTTAAGAAAATTGATTAAGAAAACAGGGAAATCCCTGCAAGGGCTTTATATCAAGGCTACTCAGCTTTGGTCAAGCGATTACTAAAGTATTTTTTATGTTGCGCTACCCTACTCAAGCTGTTAAGAATTTACCGCTCAATGCTTGGTCACTACAGCTGAGTCAGGCCGCACCGCATCTCCCGCCAAGGCAACAACAACGACCTTTTCAGCCACTTCCGCAAGCGGCTCCGGTTTACGTTCGAGGGCCATTTCCAATACTTGATCTATCCACTTGACCGGACGAATATCCAATTTGTTTTTTATATTGTCGGGAATCTCCGCCAGATCCTTGGTGTTTTCTTCGGGTATCAGCACCACTTTGATTCCGCCACGTTGCGCAGCCAGCAGCTTTTCCTTCAATCCGCCGATCGGCAACACTTCGCCGCGTAGAGTAATTTCGCCGGTCATGGCCACGTCGGCACGCACCGGAATACCGGTCAATGCCGACACAATCGCGGTACAAATTCCAACCCCCGCACTCGGCCCATCCTTGGGTGTCGCACCCTCCGGCAAGTGGACGTGCAAATCGGTCTTCTGATAAAACTCTTCGTCTATGCCCAATCGCCTGGCGCGGCTGCGCACCACACTCAGCGCGGCCTGGATGGATTCCTGCATCACTTCGCCCAGCTTGCCGGTAGTGGTGGTCTTGCCCTTGCCCGGCAACACCGCAACTTCGATGGTGAGCAACTCGCCGCCGACTTCCGTCCACGCCAGCCCGGTCACTTGCCCGACCTGGTTATTCTTCTCGGCAACGCCGTAAGAATAGCGGCGCACGCCGAGATACTTGTCCAGATTGCGCGAATTGATCACGACTTTCTTGTCGCGTTCTTTCAGCGACAGGGCTTTCACCACCTTGCGGCAGATCTTGGAGATTTCACGTTCCATGCCGCGCACCCCCGCTTCGCGCACGTAGTAGCGCACGATGTCGCGCAGCGCACTTTCAGAAATAGTGATTTCTTCCGGCTGCAGGCCATTGTTTTTGATCACCTTGGGCACCAGGTAGCGCGTGGCGATGTTGATTTTTTCCTCTTCCATATAGCTGGAGACATGAATGATCTCCATGCGGTCCAGCAATGCATCCGGGATATTCAGTGTGTTCGCCGTCGCCACGAACATCACGTCGGACAGGTCATACTCAACCTCGACATAGTGATCGACAAACGTGCTGTTCTGTTCCGGATCCAGCACTTCCAGCAGCGCGGAAGACGGATCGCCGCGCATATCCATACCCATCTTGTCCACTTCATCCAACAGGAACAGCGGGTTCTTCACCCCGACCTTGCTCATGTTCTGCAAAATTTTCCCCGGCATGGAGCCGATATAAGTACGGCGATGCCCGCGTATCTCGGATTCATCGCGCACCCCGCCCAGCGACATGCGCACAAATTTGCGGTTGGTGGCGCGCGCGATGGATTTCCCCAACGAGGTCTTGCCCACGCCCGGCGGGCCGACCAGACAAAGGATGGGAGCCTTCATCTTATCCATGCGCTGTTGCACGGCAAGGTATTCGACGATGCGTTCCTTGACCTTGTCCAGGCCATAGTGGTCTTCTTCCAGCACCGTTTCGGCCTTTTTCAGATCGGCGCTGATCTTGGTCTTTTTCTTCCACGGCAGCCCGAGCAGCACATCAATGTAGTTGCGCACCACGGTGGCTTCGGCCGACATCGGCGACATCAGGCGCAATTTTTTCAGCTCGGCTTCGGCCTTGGTGCGGGCTTCCTTGGGCATGTGCGCGGCCTTGATCTTTTTTTCCAGCTCGTCGAAGTCGGTGCCTTCCTCGCCATCGCCCAGCTCTTTCTGGATCGCCTTGACCTGCTCGTTCAGGTAATACTCGCGCTGGCTCTTTTCCATCTGGCGCCTGACGCGGCCGCGGATGCGCTTCTCGACCTGAAGAATATCGATCTCGCCTTCCAGCAGCCCCAGTAAGTGCTCCAGGCGTTTGCGCACACCGAATATTTCCAGCACTTCCTGTTTTTGTTCCAGCTTGAGCGGCAGATGGGCGGCAATGGTATCGGCCAGACGGCCGGCATCATCGATGCCCGCCAGCGAGGTCAGGATTTCCGGCGGGATCTTTTTGTTGAGTTTCACATATTGGTCGAACTGCGCGATCAGCACGCGGCGCATCGCCTCGGATTCGCTGTCCGTGCCATCCTCGGCGGGAACGATCTGCACCTCGGCGTCAAAATGCGATTTGGCGTCGAACACGCGCAGCACGTTGGCGCGCTGCGTGCCTTCCACCAGCACCTTCACGGTACCGTCCGGCAATTTCAACATCTGCAGGATATTAGCCATGCTGCCGATGGCATAGAGATCATCCGCGCCAGGATCATCTTTGGTCGCAGACCTTTGCGCCACCAGCGCGATACTCTTGCCGGCCTCCATCGCCGTCTCCAGTGCCTTGATGGATTTGGAGCGTCCGACGAACAGTGGGATCACCATATGCGGGAACACCACGACATCGCGCAAAGGCAACAGCGGGTGCAAGTTGCTGGTAATAGTGCTAGTGATATCTTGTTCTAACATGGCGAACCTTTTAGTTGGATTTAAGGTTAGATGGGGATAGCTTCAACTAATTCAAGCTTCCCCCATCGGGACAAGACTAAAGAACGGGCGGAACCAGGCTGGATCAAGCCGCCTTGTGAGCATCCGCATAAATGACGATGGGTTTGATTTCCCCAGACGTGCCGGTCTCATCCAACACCACCTTGCTGACATTATCCATGGAGGGCAGATCAAACATCACATCCAGCAACGCATGTTCAAGTATCGAGCGTAATCCGCGTGCACCTGCTTTACGCGCCAAAGCCTTGCGGGCAATTGCCAATAACACGCCTTCGCGAAATTCCAGATCGACGTTCTCCATCGCGAACAACTTTTGGTACTGCTTGGTCAACGCATTCTTGGGTTCAGTCAGAATTTTCACCAGCGCGGCTTCGTCCAACTCATCCAAGGTGGCGACTACCGGCAAGCGTCCGACAAACTCCGGAATCAGGCCGAACTTGATCAAATCCTCCGGCTCCACCTCGCGCAAGGTTTCTCCGGTCTTGCGCTGATCCTTGCTGGCGATGGTCGCACCGAAGCCGATGCCGGCCTTCGCGGAACGGTTGCGGATGACTTTTTCCAGGCCGTCAAATGCACCCCCGCAAATGAACAGGATATTGGTGGTATCCACCTGCAAGAACTCCGTGTTCGGATGCTTGCGCCCGCCCTGCGGCGGAATCGAAGCCTTGGTGCCTTCGATCAACTTGAGCAACGCCTGTTGCACGCCTTCACCGGACACATCGCGGGTAATCGACGGGTTATCCGATTTGCGTGAAATCTTGTCGATTTCATCCACGTACACAATGCCGCGCTGCGCCTTTTCCACGTCATAATCGCAAGTCTGCAGCAACTTCTGAATGATGTTCTCGACATCCTCTCCAACATAACCGGCCTCGGTCAACGTAGTCGCATCGGCCATCACGAAGGGCACATCCAGCAAGCGCGCCAGCGTCTGTGCCAGCAAGGTCTTGCCAGAACCGGTCGGCCCGACCAACAGGATATTGCTTTTGGATAATTCCACGCCGTCCTTGTCGTTGCTCTTGAGACGCTTGTAGTGGTTGTACACCGCCACCGACAAAATTTTCTTGGCCTGTTCCTGGCCGATCACATACTCATCCAAAGTCGCGCAGATATCCTTGGGAACCGGCAAGTCGGACTTGTCCGTCTTGGCGTGATCGTTCTGAATTTCTTCGCGCATGATGTCGTTGCACAGCGTGATGCACTCATCACACACGAACACCGACGGGCCCGCAATCAGCTTACGCACCTCATGCTGACTCTTGCCGCAGAACGAACAGTAAAGCAATTTATCGCCTAATTTTTTATCGTCCGCCATCGCTAGCCACCTTTCATCGAGTTATCGGCAAACCAAACATTTTTAAGCGCGCTTTTCCAGCACACTATCCACCAGCCCGTATTTCACCGCGTCCGTAGCGCTCAGGAAATTATCGCGGTCGGTGTCGCGCTCGATTGTTTCGACCGATTGCCCGGTGTGCTGCGCCAGCAAAAGATTGAGTCTCTGCTTCAAATACAGTATCTCGCGCGCATGGATTTCGATGTCCGAAGCCTGGCCGCGAAAGCCGCCCATAGGCTGATGGATCATCACGCGCGAATTGGGCAGACAAAAACGCTTGCCCTTCTCGCCCGCAGCCAGCAGGAAAGAACCCATGCTGGCCGCTTGGCCGATGCACAATGTGCTGATATTTGGCTTGATGAATTGCATGGTGTCGTAAATCGCCATGCCAGCCGTGACAGAACCGCCCGGCGAATTGATGTAGAAGTGAATGTCCTTGTCCGGATTTTCCGATTCCAGAAACAACATTTGCGCCACGATCAGATTCGCGCTGTGATCTTCGACTTCGCCGACCAGAAACACCACCCGCTCCTTGAGCAGACGAGAATAAATGTCATAGGCGCGCTCGCCACGCCCGCTGGTCTCCACGACCATGGGGATCAATCCGATATTTTGTGGTTTTTGATATTGCATCATATTAGGTACTCCCCATCAGCTCGTTAAATACGGCCTGCTTGTCAGTGGTCTTGGCCTGGCCCATCGTCCAGATCATCACATTCTCTTCCAGCACGATATGCTCAGCCTCCTGCATGCGCCTTGGATCCGCAGCATACCAACGTATCACTTCTTCAGGCTGATCGAAGGTTTGCGCATAATCCTTGAGAAAACTTTTGATCTGCTCGGATTTGGCCGTCAGATCATGCTCCTTTACCAGATGCGCGAGAATCAGCCCAAGCTTGACGCGTTTTTCGCCACGCTCCATGAATAAATCCGGGGGCAATGAAACTCCCTTCATCTTCATCCCTCGCGACTCCATATCTTGCGAGGTTTGCTGCATCAGGACTTGCACTTCATCATCCACCAACACCTTGGGCACATCAAACTTGGCGACTCTCAACAACGCATCCATCGCCGCATCCTTGTTGCGTGCCCTCAAACGATGCGAAACTTCGCCCATCAAATTACTGCGTATCTCGTCTTGCAACTTGCCTACATCACCATCAGAGATACCGACAGCCTTGGCAAATTCAGCATCCACTTCCGGCAGCATCGGGGCTTCGACACGATTCAAAGTGATCGTAAAGTTAACCCGCTTGCCCGCCACCTCCTGGCTGCGGTAATCTTCCGGGAACGTCAAATCAAAAGACTTGGTCTCGCCGCCCTTCATGCCAACGGCAGCCGCTTCGAATTCGGGCAACATGCCTCCCGCGCCCAACACCACCGGATAGTCCTTTGCCTCGCCGCCAGCAAATACTTCACCGTTCAGCTTACCGGTGAAATCGATGTTCACTCGATCTTCAGATTGAGCCGCGCGATCGACCTTCTCGAACGTGGTGCGCTGTTTGCGCAACGTCGCAATGGTGTTATCCACATCCGCCTGGGTCAACTCATAAACAAGGCGTTCTATCACTTCGCCCGACAAGTCACCCACCACCACCTCCGGATACACCTCAAAAGTCGCGCTGTACTCAATCTGATCGGCCTTCAAGTCCTTGGTCTTGATATCGAATTGTGGCAAACCCGCCACCCTCAGATTATTGATTTGCGCTGCTTCGGCAAACGAACGTTGCAGCGCATCGCCCAAGGCTTCTTGACGGGCTTGCGCACCGTAGTATTGCTCGACAATCTTCGCAGGAATTTTACCGGGACGGAAACCGGCGATCCTCACATTACGCCCGATGTTTTTCAGGCGATCAGACACCACGCTTTGAATAGTTTGCTGGGGAATAGATGCATTCAAACGACGCTCTAACGCGCTTACAGTTTCTACGCTGGACATACTGTATTTCCTTGAAATTAAGTTGAATTGTGGCTGGTGCGAAAGGCCAATTTTTCTGGTGCGAAAGGAGAGACTCGAACTCTCACGCCTTGCGGCGCTGGAACCTAAATCCAGTGCGTCTACCAATTCCGCCACTTTCGCGCTGTTTGCTTCCAGCTTTGTGGGCGGATTATATCACTAACAGGGTGTCGGAAAACCCTGCTCACGCTGGGCGTAAATACTATCCTGCAAATCAACCACCATGCGCACCGGGAACGCGGGCATCTTGCCCGCAAGTTTGCGGGCAAGATGCCCGCGCTCCAATTATCCCTACCACCGCGCGACCGCGCAGCTTGCCTTGCAACATCAATGGGAAAACCTGCGGCAACTCGGCGAACGGCACGACATGCGCCACTCGCTCCAACAACCCAGGATGTAAATCTGTTGCCAACCGTTGCCAGATTTGGCGGCGCAACGCCATGGGAGTCGCGGCGGAATCGATGCCGATCAGGCGCACGCCGCGCAAGATGAAGGGCAGCACCGTGGTGTGCAACTCGATGCCGCCCGCGTTGCCGAAGCTGGCGATCACGCCGTTTTGCTGCATGGTGCGCGTCAGCCACGCCAGCGTCTCGCCGCCCACCG
>JAYVKW010000154.1:0-8503 GCA_043768015.1 Gallionella sp. | reverse complement strand
ACCGAACTTGCGACGGAAATACCGCGCTGCTTCTCGATTTCCAGCCAGTCTGACGTAGCATGACGACCGCTCTTCCTCGCTTTCACCGTGCCTGCCATCTGGATTGCGCCACCGAACAGCAACAATTTTTCGGTCAACGTGGTCTTACCCGCGTCGGGATGGGAGATGATCGCGAAGGTACGGCGGCGTTTCACCTCGCGCACGACCTCATCCGGACCTGCCTCACTTGTTTCTTCCAACATTTGATTCATTTTTTACACCACAAAGCAAAAAGGCCCGCCAAGAATTAGCAAGCCTAAATTCATTCTTAAAATATGCCGATCCGATATCATCTCCGGATCACCGATTCAACCGCGATTGCATTCAAGGCCACGGTCGGTTGATAATTATACCTAATTTCTTCTTGCCTGATGGCAAATCCAGCCATGCCATGACTCACCCGAATCGCTCAGATGCCGATGACTTTTTCTTTCAGGGCATACGCCACATGGAGGCTGGCGAGCATGCCGAAGCTGAAACCCACTTTAAAAAGGCGCTGCAAATCGCGCCCGATTTTGCGGAGGCTCATACCAACTTGGCTCTTCTACAGGTGTCAACGACGAAAAGTAAGTGCGCTTAGACGACGGATTTTGAGAAGTACGGATATTTCTACTGGTTTTGAAACTAGCGCAGTGGTGCTTGTTCGATTTTAGTTGCGCATTGGATGATGTGGAACATTTGAAGGGAGTGATGTAAAAAGGCGGTCAGCCGAAGGAAAAGCAAGCGCAGCAACGACCCCGAACTTCCGATCCAAAATCGTCGCTGCGCCTCACACCCACAGGTGGGCGCAAACAAAGTATTTCATAGCAACCCATCTGTGTCTAGCTCCATCGGCTTATTAAAGGCCGATGGAAGAAACGAAAGTAAATTCAGGGCGACGTTACAACTGTGCCCGCTGTGGAAACGCGGTTCTTATAGGAACTTGTTGTGATCGTGGCAACCGCTACTGCGCGGACGATTGCTCGTCGCGCACGCGTATCGAATCGGTACGGGAATCCGGGAGACGTTACCGTCAAACCCGAAACGGCAAGAGCAAGGGATGCGCCCGTCAGGCCAGATTCAGGGGGCTGCAGCGAGAAAATGCGATGCGCCCGTACGCATCCAGCCCGATTCCAGCAGAGGGAAACACGCCTCAACGATCCTCCGCCGTTTCCGTTCTGGAAAAAATAGTAACGCATCATGGTAGCCCACCCCAAACCCTGCATGTTGAAATACCTACCATTCCAGCGGTGATGCCACCTGCCGCACACAAACCATTCTGTTGCCACTTTTGTGGCCGATTGATGAGTGAATTTGTGCGCACTGGCAAGCTCGCCCACCGGATACGTCATCCCATTCCACTTTACAGGCTACACGACAGGAGAAAACAGCATCATGACCATGCCCCCTGATAAAGAATCCGAAATTTTACGGTACTACCACGTCGAGAAATGGCGTATTGGCACCATCGCCCGGCAGTTGCACGTCCATCACCACAGCGTGGAACGTGTTTTGCATCAGCATGGTTTGCCTCGCACCTCCAAACTGCGCAAATCGATCCTCGATGCGTATCTCCCTTTCGTTCGCGAGACATTGACGAAATTCCCCACGCTCACCGCCAGCCGTCTTCATGAGATGTGCAGACAACGTGGCTTTGTCGGCAGCCCTTCCCACTTCAGATATCTGGTGGGCCAACACCGTCCGCGTCCAGCGGCAGAGGCATTTCTGAGGCTGGTCACCTTGCCTGGCGCTCAGTCACAAGTTGACTGGGGGCATTTTGGTCACATCGAGATCGGTCGGTCGCGCCGCCCGCTGATGGCATTCGTGATGGTGCTGTCGTGGTCGAGGCGCATCTATCTGCAGTTCTTTCTGGATGCCCGGATGGAAAGTTTTTTACGCGGACATGTCGGGGCGTTCGAGGCTTTTGGCGGTGTACCCCGAGTCTTGCTTTACGACAACCTCAAGAGCGCGGTTCTGGAACGACAGGGCGATGCCATCCGCTTTCATCCGACGCTGCTGAATTTCGCAGGGCACTACCTGTACGAACCGCGCCCGGTCGCCGTGGCGCGCGGCAATGAAAAGGGTAGAGTCGAGAGGGCCATCCGGTATATCCGCGAAGGGTTCTTTGCCGCGCGCAGCTACGTTGATCTGGAAGACCTCAATAAACAGGCGGCAGAATGGTGTTTGGGACAAGCGGATGACAGGCTCTGCCCGCAGGACAAGACAATGACCGTCAGGGAGGCATTTGTTCAGGAACAACCCCGACTACTTGCGTTGCCTGCCAATCCCTATGTGACGGACGAACGTGTAGCTGTTTCAATCGGCAAAACCCCTTATGCCCGCTTTGACCTGAACGACTATTCGGTGCCGCACACGCAGGTACGCCAAACCCTCACCGTCGTAGCAGATCCGCTACGGGTCAGGATTCTCGATGGTTCCGAGGTTGTAGCAACGCATCCTCGGAGTTACGACAAGGGGGCGCAGATTGAAGACCCCTCGCATATTGCAAAACTGGTCGAGCGCAAGGCGCAGGCACATGAGCAAAAGGGGATGAGCCGGTTGAAGCAGGCGGTGCCCGCGAGTGCCGACTTGCTGGTTCGGGCCGCCGAGCGAGGGGAAGGGATAGGCGGGATCACCACCGCGCTGTTGCGCCTGGTGGACCGATACGGGGCCGCCGAAGTGCAGGAAGCGGTGCTCGCGGCGCTGGCGCGCGGCGTGCCGCATCCGCATGCGGTACGCATGGCTCTCGAAGTGCAACGGGAGCTCAAGAATCAGCCACCCCCGGTAGAAGTGAGTTTACCGAAACACGTTGCCGAGCGAGATACGGTGATTACGCCGCACAAGCTGTCCAGCTACGATCAATTAGCCCAATCGGGCGGAGATAAAGATGAATGAACAATTGTTAAAACGCGCGATGGAGTTACGCCTGAACGGTATCGTGGCGCATTGGGCGGAGGTTGCTGGTGCCGCGTGGCTGCCGCAGTTGCTGGACTGGGAAGAGAAGGAGCGCACCGCGCGCAGCTTGGAGCGGCGACTTGGCGCAGCGTGTCTCGGGCGGTTCAAATCTATTGCCGACTATGACTGGAAGTGGCCGAAGAAGTGTGACCGTGGCGCGGTAGAAGGATTGATGACGCTGGATTTCCTGGGCGATGCCACGAATGTGGTGATGGTCGGGCCGAACGGTATCGGCAAAACGATGCTGGTGAAGAATATCGCCCATCAGGCGTTGATCCGTGGGTATACGGCGCGCTTTGCCACGGCAGGTGAATTGTTGGGCGAGCTGGCGGCGCTCGATAGCGACACGGCCTTGCGGCGTCGATTGCGCCACTACGCTTCACCCGATTTGCTGGTCATCGACGAAATCGGGTACCTCTCTTATTCAAACCGCCATGCGGATTTGCTGTTCGAACTGGTGAGCCGAAGGTACGAAACAAAGAGCACGATCATCACGACGAACAAGGCCTTCAAAGAATGGTCAGAGGTATTTCCGAACGCGGCTTGCGTGGTATCGCTGGTGGATCGGTTGATCCATCATTCCGAGATCATTTCGCTTGATGGCGAGTCCTATCGCTTGAAGGAAGCGCAAGAGCTTGCCGAAAATAAATCGCGCCAGCCGCGCAAGAAATCGTGAGGCTGCGTATGCCACCCAAATCACATCGCAGATATCAGCTTCAATTGCTGGCACGATCGGCGTTGTTCAAACAGCAGGCTAAATCGAATAGGAGAACATCGTGATCATGCGCGTGAACACAATCATTACACACTTACGACCTGGAGAAGCGTACATGCTGGTTGAATTTCTGGATCAATTACGTGAAGTGCTGATGCGGACGCATGGGGATGACATCACCACCATGCTGCAAGAAACATCGCAGCATGATTCGCCGGTCGCTTGTGGGGATGATGAGGTGTTCTAGCGATAACCAAATGGCTGGTGGTTTATGACAGAACTACTCCCATACGCCACCATAGGTTTTTAACCAATTCAAGTATTACCAGAAACACCAAGGGAGCCTCGCAGCTCCCTTGGTGTTTCTATTTCACTATTCGCAAGCACTTTTACTCAGTCATTTGGACGCGCTTTTACATCGTCATGTTTATGCGGCATTTATACGTACTAATACACCAGCGGCAACAATTGCAGCACTGGCGCGGGCTTTCCGGTGTTTCGCATCGGTTGGCATGTGTTCGGCCACTACTTCCAGCGCAGTATCGTAAAAGATGCACGGTTGCGACAATGCAGCACCACCCATTCCGAAGTGTGGCGATTTGCGCAGCGGCTCCCCCAATACATCACGGGCTATTTTTTGATTCTTTGAAAGTGTCGGCCTTCGCTTTGTGCTGGCTTCCCTTGAATCATCCGACACGGCCACGCATGACGTTATTTCCTCGCCTTCGTCATCGTTCCCTACTGGCACAATCTCCAGCTTGAAGGGGTGCGCATCGCCTGTTACATCGTCCTTGCTCTTTGCCACGCTCCACGCCCGGCGGCTGTCGTTCGCTGTAACCTCAATCGCACCATCAAGGGCAGCGTATAGACTGGAATGCCCGCGCAGGCCTTTGGTCGTATCTTTGCCAGTGTGGTGAACCAGCAACACAAGGCCTCCCGTCAGGCTTTGCAATTCCTTGGCGGCAGCGGTAAGGTTTCCCATATCCACGCTTGAATTTTCATCGGCTCCAGGTGCGGCACGGTTCAGGGTGTCGAGTATCACCAGCCCACCAGCACCACCACCGGCAATCACCGCCTTGGCCAGTTCGGGCACGTCATCACTCAGCAGGTCAAACGGTTGCGTAATGAAGCGCAGCGCATCGGGCACGGGCTTGTTGTGGTGCAGGCTCCACGCTTGAACACGTTTCCCCATTCCGGCTTCACCCTCAAGGCAAACGTATGTCACCGGGCATTGCGTAACACGGCGGCCAAACCATTCATAATCACCACCGGCAACAGCGGCGGCAATATCCAGCATCAGAAAACTTTTCCCGCTTCCGCTTGCTCCAAACAATGCGGCCAACCCTTCCACCGGCAACACACCACGCACCAGCCAGCGCATCGGCGGGGCGTTGCATAGGTCAGCACCAGATAACAGCTTGAAACGCATCAGCGGGGCTTGTGGGCGTTCCAGCAAGGCAAGCAATGCGGCGGGGCTTGTGTCCTTCAGATAATCGCTTGCGTCATAGTTGCCGGGCTTGTCGGTGGGCATCGCAACCCACTGGCCAGCAACAGCGGCGGCTATCTTTTCGGCATCAGCTTCCTTGCCACGGTCGGGCACTATCACCAAACGGGCGGCGGGATATTTCGCACGCAATACCTTCGCCACCGTCATCATGCGGCCAGCACCAAAACACACCACGGCAGCGGCTCCCGTTGCCTGATTAACTGCCCATGCTTGGCCGATACCTTCCACGATATAGGCGCGGTCTGTTATCTTGCCCACGGTGAAAAACCCGTCATTGAACGATGCGCCCGGCAGGTTTAATTTATCGCCCTTGTCTGGTGGAATGAATTGCAGCGTTTGCAGTTGGTCACCGCTCCAGCATGGAACCACCAGATAACCGGCTACATTTTGCCTACGGATTACCAGCGGCGATGCACTGGCCGGATAAACTCTCAGGCCATCCGGTGTACCGCGTTTTTTGTGAATGTAGCTATCCGCAACATCAGCAGCAATGCACTGCTCCCAAACTTGCGCAGCGGATGCACTTGCGACTTGTTTAACGGGCTTTGGCCGGTCTTTCGCAGGCTTGGCAATAGTTAGGCTAGGACGCGCTTCATCATTCGCACCAGTAAAGCCGTATTGCTTAGCATGATGAAACAGCGTCCCGGCACCTGTTCCACCGTTCGGCGCTATGGTTCGGAAGGCGGCCTCAACATCGTGGCGGCCTTTGTAGTTTTCCGCCGCTTCGCTCCAGCCGTTTATCTCGTCAACGGTCAGCCCAGCAGCAATAGCAGCGCGTCCAATTTCGTGCCACTCATCGCGGGGAAGGTTTGCAGGGATTGCAGCAAGCGCAGCTCGGGCTCGGTCGATTTCATTTAGCATGAAACACCTCCCAAAGCGCGAAGCCGTAACCACGCATTCAGCTTACGGCGGTCGGCGTCATTCAGATGGTAGATTCCCGGGCGCGTGTCCACGCCATCGCGGTCGGTGTAGTGGATGCGCACGCATGGAATTTCAAGCCCACGGCGGCGCAGTTCAGACACAAGGTCTGGCGCGTTTGAACATCCTACGGCACGGTCTAAATGTTCGCGTGGTTGTGGGCGCGTTTGCAGTGCGAAGATTGCGCGAAGGTGTCGTGGGTTGTCAGTGCCGGTAAATTTTGTTTTGGTGTTAAAATTCGCAGTATCAGCCGCGCTCGTTCTCGAATTTTGGGGGCGGGCGTTTTTCATTATTGGCCCCCGTTTAGCAAGCGCTTAATATCAGCAACATTCCATGCAAGGCGGCCATTGATTCTGACCGGGCGCAGCGCTCCATTTTCCAAACATGCCCAAGCTCTTAAAGTCTGCGGGCGGCGGTTTAAGTGATGCGCGGCGGCATCGGTGGGAATTGCTGTGCGTGTTTCCAGTGCCAGCGTGATGAAGTTTTGATTTGCGTCTGTCTGCATTTTGAAGCCTTCGTCGTCGTTGAGAAGGCTTCATTTTTATGGCTCAATTGGCACAAAACAGTCAATTGAAAGGCTGGGGAGAAAGGCTGGAAAGCCGCGCGGTTATTGGCGATTCATGGTTTCAACCTGGAATGAAAATCAAAACTTATTCTTTCGTGCCACTTGTTCCATTTGTGCCAGCAGGAAGAATGAATTTCCACCCCTTTAATCCCTTACTACGAACAGAACCGGAAGAGCGTGGCCCACGATTGCCATGGTTCTTAGTCTCTTTGGCAAGTTCAGTTGCTACAGCGTCGCAGATATTTCTTGCTGTAATTTCACGAATTCCGCTATCCCATTTTTTCAGAGCTACTTTATCTGCAATCTCTCGGGCTCGATCCTCCCAAGCGTTATTGCTCGGACTTGTGACCTGCACGGCTTTCACCGTTACGACGGGTGCGGCTTGTGGCACACCCTTGGCCAATGCCGCTAACTCTTGCGGTATGCCCCAGTGAATCATAGTATCCACGCACCATGCAGCAAACTCATGCAGGGGCACCTCGTGATTACCTGGGGTGCTCATGTCTAGGATGCCGGGGGAAAAGAAGGCAGGATTAGACAAGTTCGCCAGCAACACTCGCTGCCGAAGCTCAAAATCTTTTTTCACAGCGTCACTTGGAAAGCTGTCGTCACCGAAAAATGGCCCATGTCCCGGCACCATCCATGGATTACGGATCTGCTTCATTGGGTGCGGTTCAATGTCTAGTGATAGTGCGCAGGCTTGCCACAAGCGCACCTTTGGCGTGTACGCCCATTCTTTCCAGTTCGGCTTCTTTGCCGGTCGCCAGGCGGGAAAGTGCCCCCCCTTGCCCGATAACGGAATAATCGGTGCTGGCGCTTTTGAAGG
The DNA here is from genome assembly GCA_043768015.1 of Gallionella sp. GTDB lineage: Bacteria > Pseudomonadota > Gammaproteobacteria > Burkholderiales > Gallionellaceae > Gallionella. Next base: position 999 of record JAYVKW010000154.1, on the reverse strand, counting down.
CGTTTTATTTTCTTCTGACATGGCACACCTTCCCGTGCAACCTTCAAAACAGGGGCACCAAACAGGCGGCGAAGGTTTCCGCTTTTCTCTCCGTCGAGATAGTCTGGCGCTTTTAACTTTTACGCGGCCATCGGTGCGCGTTTAACATTTCTCCGTGCGGCTTTGAATCGTTGCTCAGCTTGCCACATGTCATAGGCGCTTTGTTCGGCCAACCATAAACGTGCTTCGCCACCACGCTCAACGCCTAGCCATGCCTCGATACGCAAGGCCATTTCAGGCGAGATGGCGGCGCGACCATTCAGCACGCGGGAAAGTGTCACGCGGGCAACGTCCAATTGTTGCGCGGCCTCGGTTACGGACAATCCTAGTGCGGGGAGCACAGCGTCGCGCAGGGTCAGGCCGGGGTGCGGCGGGTTGTGCATTTTCATGTTCAATTTCTCCTAGTGATAGTCCTGATAGTCCACCAGCACGGCATCCGTACCATCAAACGTAAACGTCATGCGCCAGTTGCCGCTAACCCACACTGAAAAATGGCCCTTGAGTTCTCGCCCTTTCAGCGGGTGCAAGCCCCAGCCCGGCAAGTTCATGCCTTGGGCGTTGGTCGTTTCGTTCAGGCGACGCAGCATGGCGGCCAGTCGCGGGGCATGGGCGGCTTGAATACCGGCCATGCTCCCCTTCTCGAAAAAGGCTTTCAGGCCCTTATGCCGGAATGTCTTAATCATGGGTCACTGTATCGCGTAACGCATCACATGTCAATCTCAACCCTTTACCACGCGCAAACTGGCTTTATTCGGCACAAATTCAATTCCGGCTTGCGCTAATATCCACGCTTCAATTTTGACGTGCCACATGCGCAACAGGTCGAGCGGGCGGCGGATATAGTGTTGCTCCCGTACGCCTTGGGGCTTGTGGCCTTGTATCTGCGCAGCGATTCCGGCGGGCATCTCTATCCATTCGCTAAGTGTTGCAAAGCTACGGCGCAAGCCGTGCAAGGTCACA
>JAYVKW010000153.1:0-7157 GCA_043768015.1 Gallionella sp. | reverse complement strand
TCCCCTTCGGCAAAGGCAAACTGCAGGATACGCATGCCGGGCAGCTTGAATTTGTCGCGAAGCTCTACTACGTTGGGCGTAATTAGCCCAAGGTCTTCGGCGATGATGGGCAGGTACGGAAAGGCTTTTTCGAATGCTTCAAACAGCTTTTCTCCGGGACCCGCTACCCACTTTCCATTAAGCGCGTTGGGTGCATCTGCCGGTACTTCCCAATAGGCGACAAAGCCTCGAAAATGATCGATGCGCACCAGGTCAGCCAGTTGCAGTGCATGTCTGAGGCGTGCTATCCACCAAGCGTAGCCGGTCTTTTCGTGGATATCCCAGCGGTAGAGCGGATTCCCCCAGAGTTGCCCGGTCTCGCTGAAGTAATCGGGCGGCACACCGGCTACGGCTGATGGACGACCATTCTCATCCAGTTCAAACAATTCCTGATGTGACCATACATCGGCACTTTGATAGGCCACAAATATCGGCACGTCGCCGATGATTTTCACTCCGCGCTCGTTGGCATATAGCCGCAAATTTGACCATTGGCGGGCAAAGCACCATTGGCAGAATTTCCAGAAACCTACTTTGTCAGCACAGGTCACTTCAATTTGGCGCAGTGCCTGCGGTTCCCTATGCGCCAGCTGCTTGGGCCAATGACTCCACTCACATCCATTTTCACGTTCCGCAATCGTCATGAATAACGCGTAGTCTTCGAGCCATTCGTGTTCTGCAATACAGAACTCGGTATACGCCCGGTGCGTATCATCGTGACCACTCGCAAAGAAGTTCCTGGCGGCGCGGCGCAGTCGCTCCATGCGGAATGGTCGCAACAGCGTGAAATCTACCCGGTCAGGGCGAAAGTCGGGATGGGGCGTCATATCCTCGGAACTGAGCCAACCGTGACTGGACAATTCAACGAGGTCAATAAGAAGGATGCTACCGGCGAAAGCAGAACTACTCATATAAGGAGAATTTCCTGGCCCGATTTCGCCTAGCGGTAGAACCTGCCAATAAGTTTGACCGGCACTGACCAGCCAGTCGACGAACTGGTATGCATCCGGGCCAAAGTCGCCCGCACCGAACGCACCGGGTAGCGATGTCGGGTGTAGCAATATGCCGCTGCCGCGATCCGTTAACATAAAAGTGAGCAGCAGTAGGAGGGCTATTCCGAGGCGCGACGCATCGCTCCACCTGCCTCGGGAGCGCCGCTGCCCTGGCTGATAGGCTCCAACAAATTCAGTGGGGCCGGCAATTTCAACAGGTGATACAACTCGGTCAAATTGTGGCGGAACAGCCGATCAAAGCTGGCCACCGAGTGTGATGGGTTATAGTCTCCAAACCACCAGAACCAGTCCGAGCTTTCGCAAGAACAAAGCTGCTTTTCGGCCGCATCCTGTTCGACTTGGTTGAGGCGGTCGCTGGCCATGACCATGTCGAAACTCTGCTTTGCGACACACAGCAAATCCCAAGCGTGATTTTTATCTTTGGAGCCTATCCAGGTTGAAAAGTTACCATATACCCAGCTCCCCGCAACAATACTGGGTAAGCTGTGCTGCCTGGCGCTACCAGCACCTGTCGCGCTTAGCTTCAGATAGTCGCTGTAAGTGCTGGTGTGAATCTGGGCGTGCGCCTCAAACTCGGCATATAGCGCGTCAAGGAAGTAAAAACCATTGTAGGAATAATATTCCCACGCGTTTTCACCATCCAGAATGACGCTGACGACAGGCGTTTCATCAGACGGCGCATGCTGGGCAATCGCTTCGATCTGATCGATAAAATGTCTTGCCGCATCTTTGCCATGCCAGCGCGAATACTCAAAACCAATCAAATCAGACAAGCGGTCATCACGGAAAAAGCAACTCAAGCCATCCGCACCCTTGTCCAGTCGGTAAGGGCGGTACAAGTATTGCGCTTGCCCCGGAACGGGTTGCTGCATGTGATGCAAACTATTGACCAATACGCCCTCCCCGCTGGCGACCCAGCGACAACCCTCGGACGCAAACACTTTCAGCGTTTCCGATGAAATTGACCCTTCGGCTGGCCACATTCCCTGCGGCTCGGAGCCAAAACGTGCGCGATGGCTATTCTTGGCTGACTGAATCTGGGCAGTGACGCGCTGCCTGCCCTTGGGATAATGAGGGGAGTTAGGCATAGGCGTATCCGGCATCGCTTCTTTGGCGCTGGCGAAATCAATCAACAACGGAGCCAGCGGATGGTAATGCGGCGTAGTGGATAGTTCGATTTGCCCGGATTCGGCCAGCTTGCGATAACGCGGAATGATGCCGCCAATCAACTCTCCGATAAGGTCGAACAATTGCTTGCGGTCTTCATAACTAAAGCCCTCGGCTTTAGTCATCAAACGCGCTACCAAGGCATGTTCGCGGCGCACGCTTTCACCGCACCAGGCCAAGTGATACCAGGTCAGCAAATCAGTCACATAATGTCTCGACAAATAGGACAACGCGGCTTCACTTTCGGCTTGCAAAAGATTGAAAATTTCCCATAGGCGTTTGTATGCCGGATAGGGGGCAATCATCTTGGTGTGATTGCTACGGAAGCATGCATCAAAAGCCAATTGCCGCTGTTCAGCAGAGAGACTGCTGGAATTTTCGTGTATCAACAGGCGCAACAACGGATCGCGCAACTGTCCGGTGGCAAACTGATCCGTGTAGTCATCCAATTGATCGAGCAAGATGGGCACGAAATTTACCACGGCGCGGACTTTGGGATGTCTCTCAAGGTGGTAAGCCATGTCGGTGTAATCCTTGATGGCGTGCAAATAGGTCCACGGCAACACAAAATCGCCGCTGGCATAATCGCGGTAATCCGGCTGGTGCATGTGCCAGAGAAAGACCAAATCAACGGATTTTTTCATAATGGGAAACCCGGCCGTTCGGCGGCTGGCTGAATTTAACTCAGCGGATTTTATGTACCAATTGCCCGAGCATCTCCGGCGTAATGAGCGTCACACCGTTCGGGCTGACATGGAAACGCTTGCGATCTTCTTCCGGATTGACCCCGACTACCAAACCGTCCGGAATCTTGCAGTTCTTGTCCACAATGACGCGCTTCAGTGTGACATCGCGACATACGTCCACGTTGGGCAATAACACTGAATCTTCGATGCTGCAGTAACTATTGATACGCACATCGGAAAACAGCAGCGAGCGACGCACAGTCGAGCCGCTCACGATGCAGCCGCCGGAAACCAGCGAGTCAACGGCCATACCGCGACGATCATCTTCGTCGAAGACGAATTTGGCCGGGGGCAATTGTTCCTGATGCGTCCAGATCGGCCATTCCTGATCGTACATATTCAAATCGGGAAGCACCTTGGTCAGTTCCATGTTGGCTTCCCAATAGGAATCGATGGTTCCCACATCGCGCCAATAGGGCACGTTGTCATCGCCCATGCCCACACAACTTTGCTCGAAATTTTGTGCGAACACATGATATTTTTTAATCATGTAGGGGATCAGATCCTTGCCGAAATCATGGCTGGAATGCTTATCGTCGGCGTCGCGGATCAATTGTTCGAAGAGGAACTTGGTATTGAACACATAGATGCCCATGCTGGCCAGCGACTTGCCGGGCTTGCCGGGAATGGATGCAGGGTTGGCGGGCTTCTCGGCGAATTCGACGACCCTGGAATTTTCATCCACACCCATCACGCCAAATGCGGATGCCTCGGCAATGGGTACTTCCAGGCAGGCTACCGTCATATCGGCTTTATTCTCCACATGGAAAGCCAGCAACTTGCCGTAGTCCATTTTATAAACATGATCACCGGCCAGTATCAATACGAAGTCGGGATTCGATGCGCGCAAAATGTCGAGATTCTGGAACACCGCATCGGCGGTCCCCTTATACCAGTGGTCTTCGCTGACACGCTGTTGCGCGGGCAGCAAGTCGACATACTCGCCGAATTGTCCATTCAGGAACGACCAGCCGCGCTGAATATGTTGAATCAGGCTGTGCGATTTGTACTGCGTCGCCACGCCGATGCGGCGGATACCGGAATTCACGCAATTGGACAACACGAAATCAATGATGCGGAACTTGCCGCCGAAAGGAACCGCCGGCTTGGCACGCCAATCAGTGAGTTGATGCAGGCGGCTGCCACGGCCGCCCGCCAACACCATCGCATAGGTGTTTTTGGTGATGCGGCTGACGAAACGCGGAGCAGGATTGCCCACCGCGACATGATACTTTTTTTGAAGGTAACCAAACTCGGTGCTCATTTTAACACTCCTGATAAACCTTTATAGAGTGTCGTCATTATCGTTTACAATTGCCCTACCAGACAAGATAAATGAGGGATTTAAGTGGATACGCTGATCGAATCGCTGCTGCAAACCCGTCTCTACGACCCGTTTGGTTTACTCGGTCTGCATCACGAAGGCACGGAGTGGGTCATCCGCGTATTCGAGCCTCATGCCACGCGAGTCGGGCTCCTTACCAAGAGCGATAGCGAGCCGCTCAAGCGCATTCACCCGGCAGGGATATTTGAATGGCGCGGCAAAACAGAACCGGCCCGCCCCTACCGCCTGCGCATGTACTACGGCAGCGCAACCCACGACATCTTTGATCCCTACCAATTTCCTTCCCATATTCCCCAACAGGATTTGTATTTATTCAGCGAAGGGAAATTGCGTCAAGGCTATCGGATGTTCGGCTCCCATGCGATCGAAATCATGGGCGTAAAGGGTGTCAGATTTGCTGTGTGGGCGCCGAATGCCGAACGTGTCAGCGTGGTAGGCGAATTCAATCAGTGGGATGGGCGGATACATCCGATGCGTTCGCTGGGTTCCAGCGGGGTGTGGGAGTTATTCCTCCCTGAAATTCAGCAACACGCGCTGTACCGTTTTGAAATCCGCAATCGCGACACCGGGCAGATACTGATCAAAACCGATCCGTACGCGCAAGGTTACGAATTACGTCCCGGCAGCGCGGCGCTCGCCGCCGCTGCCAACCAGCATCAATGGCGAGATGCGGAATGGATGGCACAGCGCGGACAATGGGACTGGCTGCATGGCGCGATTAACATCTACGAAGTCCATGCCGGTTCGTGGAAACGCCACCCGGACGGACGTTTCTATACCTATAGCGAATTGGCGACCGACCTCGTGCCTTACGTCCAAGGCATGGGCTACACGCACATTGAACTCATGCCGATTTCCGAACACCCGCTGGACGAATCGTGGGGCTATCAAGCCACCGGTTATTTCGCCGCGACCAGCCGCTTCGGCTCTCCCGACGAGTTGCGCAATCTCATCGACACCTGCCATCAGGCGGGCATCGGGGTGATCCTCGATTGGGTGCCGGCCCATTTCCCGCAGGACAGCTGGGCACTGGCGCGCTTTGACGGCACAGCGTTGTTTGAACACGCCGATCCGCGCCTCGGCTTCCATCAGGATTGGGGTACGTACATCTTCAACTACGGGCGCAACGAAGTTAAATGCTTTCTGATGTCCAGCGCGCACTTCTGGCTGTCCGAATTTCATCTCGACGGCCTGCGTGTAGATGCGGTCGCTTCAATGTTGTATCTGGATTATTCGCGCAAGGCCGGTGAATGGATACCCAACAAATATGGCGGGCGTGAAAACCTCGAAGCGGTGGATTTTTTGCGCGAGTTGAATGTGATGGTGCACGATGAATTTCCCGGCGCCTTGACCATGGCTGAAGAGTCCACCGCCTGGCCGGGTGTATCGCGCCCCGTCTACCTTGGCGGGCTGGGATTCTCGATCAAGTGGAACATGGGCTGGATGAACGACACCTTGGGTTATTTCCACCACGAGCCGGTGCATCGCCGCTATCACCACAATGAACTTACCTTCGGCCAGCTTTACGCCTATACCGAAAACTTCGTGATGCCGTTCTCGCATGATGAAGTCGTGCATGGCAAAGGTTCGCTGCTGTCCAAAATGCCCGGCGATGCCTGGCAGAAATTCGCCAACCTGCGTTTGCTGCTGACTTACCAGATGACCAGTCCGGGCAAAAAACTCAACTTCATGGGCAATGAAATCGCCCAGGGGCGCGAATGGCAATCCAAGTGGGAACTGGAGTGGTGGCAATTGGGTAACGAATCGCATCGCGGCGTGCAAAATCTGACCCATGACCTTAACCAACTCTATCGCAAACTGCCCGCGCTGTACGACCTGGATTTCCAGCACGAGGGTTTCGCGTGGATAGACTGCAACGATGCGGAAAAATCGGTGTTGTCCTACCAGCGTCGCGCCCGCGATGGTTCTATCGCCATCGTCGCATTGAATCTGACACCCGTGCCGCGCACCCGCTATCGCATCGGCCTGCCCATGCAAGCCCCATACCGGGAAGTGCTGAACAGCGATTCGCAACATTACGCGGGCAGTAATCTCGGCAATCTAGGTTTGATCAACGCGGAAGCAATTCCGTGGATGGGTCTGCCCTACTCCGCCGAGATTGCTTTGCCGCCGTTGGCCGGTGTTGTTCTCGTGCCGGAGGCATAATTTTCAAAATGACGATTGGTCCACGAAAAACACGAAATGGGTTAAGTGGGCATGGACATTGCGCCATATCCTGTAGTGCTTTGTTCGTGGCTTTCGTGTTTTTCGTGGACTGATAGGTTCTCAAGATTATCGTTCTGAACTAATCATTATGCCTAAACTCATTGAATCTCCCGCATGGCAAGCGCTCGGTGCGCATTATGCCGTCATCAAACCGCTCCATATGCGCCAGATGTTTCAGGACGATGCGGCGCGCTTCAATAAGTTTTCGCTGCAATTCGGCGGGCTGTTTTTCGATTACTCCAAGAATCGCATCAACGAAGAAACCATCAAGCTGTTGGCCGCTCTCGCCGAGCAAGCCAAGTTGCCCGCTTACATCGAGCGCATGTTTGACGGCCAAAAAATCAACTCCACCGAGCAGCGGGCCGCGTTGCATACCGCACTGCGCAACCGTTCCGAAAAACCCGTCTATGTGGACGGCAAGAACGTCATGCCCGATGTGCAACGCGTGTTGGGACTGATGCGCCGCTTCTCCGATGCGGTTCGCACTGGTCAGCATGTCGGCCACACCGGCAAGGCAATCCGCGACATAGTCAACATCGGCATCGGCGGCTCCGATCTCGGCCCCCTGATGGTATGCGAAGCACTCAAACCCTACGCCAGTGAAAAGCTGCGCGCGCATTT
>JAYVKW010000152.1:0-8621 GCA_043768015.1 Gallionella sp. | reverse complement strand
CCATCTGGCGCGCGGTGGGGAAGCGGTAGGGCGGCAGTTCCAGCACGAACGGTTCGGTGTTTTTGAATCGGTTTTTGAATATCAGCGCGGTGAGTATCGCGGCTCCGAAGCTGAACAAATACAGGCTGAACAGCACGACGGGCGCGGCCTTAGCCGAGAACAGCGCGGCGGTGAAAAAGATGAATACCTGCAGGCGCGCCGAGCACAGCGACAGCGGGATCACCAGCATGGTGAGCAAACGCATCGCGCGCGAGCGCATCACACGCGTGCCCATCAGCGCGGGCACGTTGCAGCCGAAGCCCATCAGCAACATGACGAAGCCGCGTCCATCCAGGCCGAGGCGCGCCATCAGTGCATCCATCAAGAATGCCGCGCGCGACAGATAGCCGCTGTCTTCCACCATTGCCATAAATAAAAAGAACAGCACGATGATGGGCACGAACGCGGCGACGGTGCCCACGCCGTTATAAATTCCGTCCAGCAGCAGACCTTGCACCGCTTGCGGCAGGCCGCTCAACAGCGGCACCAGCGCGGTCTCGCGCAGCCAGGTGAACGCTGCGGCGATGCCGGTTTGCAGCGGTTGGCCGAAAATGAAAATACCCTGGAACAGCAGATACATCACAGCGAAAAAGATCGGCAGCCCCAGCCACGGATGCAGTATCACGCTGTCCAGTTTTTCGGTGAGGTTGTCCGACAGTCGCACGGGAACTTGCACGGTGTGCTTTAGCACGCGCGCCATTTCCGTTTCGATATGTTCGTCTTGTTCCAGCTGGCTGCGCAGCTCTTCTGCCATGCCGGGCGTGGGGTAGCGCAGGGCTTTGGTGATGGCTTGCAGGGCTTCCGGATAGCCGCTGCCATATTTTGCGCTGAGCAGAAAAATCGGCATCTCCAGCAGCGCCGACATTTTCGCCACATCCACGCTGATGCCGAATTTCTTTGCTTCGTCCGCCATGTTGAGTATCACCACGATGTTCATGTCGAGTTGCTTGAGTTGCAGCAGCAAGCTCATCTGGCGTTCGATTTGCGTGGTGTTGAGGATGACCAGCGCGAGATCGGGCACATTGTCGTGCAGGAAGTGGCGTACCACCTGCTCGTCATCGGAAAAACCGTGCAGGTCGTAGATGCCGGGCAGGTCGATGATCTCCACCATGTCGGAGCCGAGCAGTATCTTGCCGCTGAGTAATTCCACGGTGATGCCCGGCCAGTTGCCGACGCGCGCCGCGCCGCCGGTCATGCGGTTGAACAGCGTGGATTTGCCGGTGTTGGGCATGCCAAGTAAGGCAATTCTTTTCATTCTGGATTGCCCATTGAATTATGGTGTGATGTAGGAGCCCGATTTATCGGGCGATCCAAAAAACATCGCGCAATACCCACAGGGTACAAGAACCTCTTCGAGGTAAATTGCGCTCCTACGGGTGTCCGGCTATAACCAGCCACTTGGCTGTCGTCTTTTGACGGCCTAGTGGAATGGCTAGGAGTTTCATCAAAGTTTTTCGGACAACGGTGTTTTCCCCCTAATGAATTATAGGGGTTCATAATTTTGCTACGCTGATCTTGGCTGCCTCACTGCGCCGCAACATGACGTCGGTGGTGCCGACGCGTACTTGCAGCGGGCCGGAGAAGCTGGCTTTGCGTATCAATTCGACCTGTTTGCCGGTGCGGAAACCCAAGGCAAGCAGGCGCAGATGCAGCGCTTCTTCGGCATGTATCGAGGCGATGGTGGCGATGTCGCCGGGATGCAGCGTGGCAAGGGTTGTTGCAGACATGATGATGGCTAATTCAAGAGTGCAAGCATTATTCCACAGTCGTGTGGTTTTTGTCGCGCAGCCCTTCTAGGCGCGGTCTTAATTACGGTAGAATGCCACCTTTATTTTGTCCGGCAAGGCCGGAGAAATGATTGAGGGAAAAATGATCAAAGGAAGTATTGTTGCGATCGTTACCCCGATGCAGGAGGACGACAGCCTCGATTTGGCGGCGTTTCGCGCGCTGATCGATTTTCATATCGAGCAGGGCACGGATGGCATCGTGGTGGTCGGCACGACCGGCGAATCGCCTACCGTCAATGTGGAAGAGCACGAGTTGCTGATTGCCGAGGCGGTGAAGCATGCCGCGAAACGCATTCCCATCATCGCCGGAACCGGCGCTAACTCCACTACCGAAGCGATCGAGCTGGCCGCCTTTTCGAAAAAGGCCGGCGCGGATGCTTCGCTGTCGGTGGTGCCCTATTACAACAGGCCGACCCAGGAGGGCTTGTATCTCCATTTCAAGGCCATCGCCGAATCAGTGGATATGCCGCACATTCTGTACAACGTGCCGGGGCGTACCGTGGCCGATATGAGCAATGACACGGCGTTGCGCCTGGCGCAGATCCCCAATATCGTCGGCATCAAGGACGCTACCGGCGACATTGAGCGCGGCAGCGATCTGTTGCAGCGCGCGGCTTTATTGAAGCGTGCCCATGGAGATTTTGCAATTTACAGCGGCGACGATGCCAGCACGCTGGCGTTGATGTTGCTTGGCGCGCACGGCACGATTTCCGTGACGGCGAACGTCGCGCCCAGGCTGATGCATGAGATGTGCGTTGCCGCGCTGAACGGCGAAGTCGCCAAGGCGCGCGCAATCAATTTCCGCTTGCTCGGCTTGCATCGCAACCTGTTCGTCGAAGCCAACCCGATCCCGGTGAAGTGGGCGGTGGCGCGCATGGGCAAAATGAAAAACGTGTTGCGCCTGCCGCTCACCCCTTTGTCGCAATCCGCACAGGCGGTGGTCGAGGCCGCGATGCGCCAGGCCGGTGTGCTTTAGAATGTCTTTGTTCAATCAGTTGTATCGCTGGAGTAAAAAACCGTAGGGTGCGTTCCACGCACCAATGATCATGGTGCGTGGAACGCACCCTACACAATTATTGTTGTTTTGAAACAGGATTTGAATATATATGTTGTATAGCCGGAGAGAAACAATGAAAGTTTTGCAGATCGGGATTTCCAGTATGGTGCTGGTTTCGTTGTTAAGTTGCAGCACGCTCGGATCCGACGGCAAGCGCATCGATTACGGCGCCGCTGCGGTGCAAGTGCCCTCGCTGGAAGTGCCGCCGGATCTGACCACGCCCGGCGGCGATGAGCGCTACAAGATGCCACAGGGCGAAGGTGAAGCCGTTGCGACTTATTCCGATTACAGCAAGGGTAGTGTTCAGGGGCGCGCCGCCAGTGCGGTATTGCCAGAAGTGCAGGGCGTGCACATGGAGCGCAACAATACCCAGCGTTGGCTGGTGGTTAACGATAATGCAGAAAACGTTTGGCCTGTGGTCAAAGCGTTCTGGCAGGAAATGGGACTCACCATCAACAGCGAAGACCAGGCGGCGGGCGTGATGGAAACCGCTTGGGCGGAAAACCGTGCGAAGATTTCGCTGGGTGGTTCCTCTGGTGACCAGAAATTCAGCAATGCCTATACAGCCGGAGAGCGCGATCAATATCGTACCCGTCTGGAGCGCGGCGACGAAAAACTTTTGATGGAGCCACTAGCCAATCGACTAGACCAGCAAACAACACCCGCCAAGTCGCTGGTTATGTCCGGGCACCCGAAGGGCGGTGCGAGTACCGAGGTGTATATCACCCATCGCGGCATCAAGGAGGAGTTTTCCGCAGCCAAGGGTACCTCCCAGTGGGTTGCACGCGCCAATGATCCGGAACTGGAGGCGATCATTTTGCAGCGTCTGATGGTGCGTTTCGGTGTCGATAAAACCAAAGCAGCCAGCGAGGTGGCAGCGGTCGGCACGACGGCGGCGGCCAGCGCGGTAGCAGCGGTCAGCCCGGCAATACTCAACGCGCCCGAACCGGTGGGGATGGCCAGTTTGCGAGAAATTTCTGCAGGCAACACCATCATCGTGGTGAACGATGCGTTCGACAGGTCGTGGCGCAAAGTGGGATTGGCTATCGAAAGCGCGGGCCTGGCAGTGGAAGACAAGAATCGCGACAAGGGCATCTACTACTTGCGTCCCGTCAAGCTCGAAAGCGGCTGGCTGGATAAGCTGAAGTTCTGGAAGAGCAACGAGGACACCACCAGGCACTATCGCGTGTATGTCAAGGATGGAGGAACTTCGTGCGAAGTGTCCATCGTCGATCAGGACGGCGCAGGCAACAAGGTAAGCAAACAGATGCTTGAGGCGATCTACAAGAATATCAATCAGCAGCAGTAACTGTGAGCCGCTAATGTCGATGCGTTTTTCGTCCTTGGGCAGCGGCAGCGAAGGCAACGCGCTGCTGGTTGCGGTCGGTACGCAAAGCTCTTGTCCGGGCACCCGTCAGACGCAAATACTGATGGACTGCGGTTTTGGATTGAAAGACACGCTGATGCGGTTGGCGCGCCTGGACGTGTCTCCGGAGCAGCTGAGCGGCATCGTCGTGACGCATGAGCACGGCGACCATATTAGCGGCGTGGCGCGGCTGGCACGCAAATACAATCTGCCGGTTTGGCTTACACACGGCACGTTGCGCAGCCAGCCCAAGGTTTTTGCCGGCATTGCCAATATCCGGGAAATCGATCCCCATCTGGCGTTCGTGATCGGCGACATCGAGATCACCCCCTATTCCGTCCCGCACGATGCCGCCGAGCCAGTGCAATTCGTGTTCAGCGATGGCGTGCGGCGGCTGGGCGTATTGACCGATACCGGATGCAGTACGGCGCATATCGAACAGACGCTGAGCGGTTGTGATGCTTTGGTATTGGAGTGCAATCACGATGCTGAAATGTTGATGAATAGTGATTACCCATACAGCTTGAAGCAGCGTGTGGGCGGACGTTTCGGACACCTGAACAATCAGGAATCCGCCGATATTTTAGCCAGGCTGGACATGAGCCGGTTGCAACACTTGATCGCCGCCCATCTCAGCCGCAGGAACAACACGCCGGAACTTGCCGTGCGGGCATTGAGTGGTGCGGCCATGTGCGAAGAAAGTTGGGTGGGCGTGGCGACGCAGGAAGAGGGATTTGCCTGGCGCGAAATCATCTGAATGGGATTCTGAAGATCGGGACGATGGAAATTAAAAAGCCGGCTTGCGCCGGCTTTTTTGTTGCATTAGGCGGCTGGCTTACTTCTTCATTGTGTCAGCGGCGGCAGGGGCAGAGGCAGCAGGGGTTGGTGCAACAACTGCAGCAGCAGGAGCTTCAGCAGGTTTTTTGCCGCAGGCGGTCAAAGCAAGAGCAAGCAGGGCAGCGACGAGAGCAATACGTTTCATTTCATGTTCCTTGAGAGTTTGAAGTTGATATACACAGATTTCCCCGGCTTTAGATGCATCCAAAATCACAAAACAGGCATGCACCCAAAATCAAAGGCGGCGCATTCTATCAGTTAAATAAAGGAAATCCAGTGGATCTGCAACTTTCTTTGCTATAACCCCAGCTTGGTAGAAGATATGGCCGGATGGGAAGATGCCCACATCTCCATAAAGCGCGATTTCAATGCGCGCGCCTTTTCCGGATCATGCTGTGCCAGCATGCCGCGCGGATCGTCGAAGTGGAAGCGGCGCACATAATTTGACTCGTCGGCGACGGAAAACGGCTCGGTGATGTGTTGCAGGTTTTTGGGTGTCTGATGGATGAACATGCTGGTGCCGAATTGGCGCAACAGCAGCATCATGCGCGGACATAGCGTGGATAGATAGTGCATGTCGTGGGCCAGTACGAACAAGCGGTGGGCGGGGTTGGCGAGCAAAAAATTGCGCAGCGTCGTGTAGCGCGCTTCGGTGTTATATCCCAAACCATCGAAATCTTTATCGAACAGATACAGGTTGTGCTGCGCCAGTTTGCACAGCGTATCGAGCGCGGCGATGTAGTCCACGATGCCGTCCAGCCGGGTGTGTTGCAACTCATCACTACTCATGATTCACCCCTAAAGTTCAGACGGGAGAAATATAACCGTCCAGATACCATTGGTAAAGCGGTTCGATCAACTCAGCCGAACAGTCCTTCACGGCCGGTAATTCGCGTTCATCCGCCAGTGTGCGCAGCAGGGAATAGTCAGGTTCACAGGCTTGATGAGCTTCGCCATTCATAAAGATCCACCTGGCATGGCACAGCATCTGGCTTTTCAAGGCTAGCTTTACACCGTTTTTATGTAACGCCTGCCTGAATTTTGCCGGGCTCAGCGGCTGTTCGGGCGCATCAAAGAAAATGTGCGGCTTGGGTTCGCTCAAATAGCAGCCGAGAAAATTAGCGATGTCTTCTTTGTCCCAGCGCACTTGTTTGATGGCTTGTTCAACCTGATGCAGCATCGCCGCACTGATTTCGGAGGGATGTTTCTGCGTCTTCAGATCGGGGTCGGCGTACATGCCGTCCACGGTTATCCGGTCCTGCAGATACACCAGGAATTGCTCGGCCAGTTCCTGATAAGCGGGCGTGCGAAAGCCGATGGAATAAGTCATGCAGTCGTCTTCGGCGATGCCATTGTGCGCATAGTGCGGCGGCAGATACAGCATGTCGCCGGCTTCCAGCACCCATTCCTGCTCGACCCTGAAATCGCGCAGGATGCGCAACGGCGCGCCCGCTATCAGGCTGCGATCCGCTTGCGCGGAAATCTGCCAGCGGCGATGCCCCGAACCTTGCAGCAAAAAAACGTCGTAGGAGTCGAAGTGCGGCCCCACCCCGCCGCCTTTTGGCGCATAGCTCACCATCAAATCGTCCAGCCGCGCGTGGGGAATGAAAGCGAAATGTTTGAGCAGCGCGGCTGCTTCGGGAAGATGATGATTCACGCCCTGCACCAGCACCGTCCACTTGGACTTGGCCAAGTGATCGAAATTTTCCGGTTCGAACGGCGCTTGCCGCAATTCAAACTTGCCGCGTTGTTGCGTCACCAGGCGTGCCTGCGCGTCTTCGGCGCAAGCTAGGGTGATCAATTGCTGCGGGTCAAGCCAGCCATTGAATTGCGGGAAGGCCTGGCGAATCAGCAAGGGTTTTTTCTGCCAGTAATCACGCAGGAATTCGTTAACGGTCAGTCCGCCGAGCAGGGAAGGTTTGCTTTTCATCGTGCGGATTATAGCCGTCCCATGCCAGGACTGGACATGATGCAAAAACTTTTATAACGTGACCAAAAAGTGTTTAAAATGCGGCACAGGGGGAAACATCAATGACTATGCAATTTGTACAACTTACTGCCGGAACAGAAGCGCCGCACTTCGAGTTGCCAGATTCCGATATGCGGACTTTCAGTCTCGCATCGCAACAAGGCAAGAAGAACGTCGTGCTGTATTTCTACCCCAAGGATGACACTCCCGGCTGCACCCTGGAAGCCAACGAGTTCAGCGCACTGGAACACGAGTTCAGCAAGCTGGATACTATCGTGATCGGTATCAGCCGCGATGATTGCTTGAGCCATGCGTCGTTTCGCGACAAGTACGGCCTGTCGGTATTGCTGCTCTCCGATCCCGATGCGCGTGTCTGCAAACGCTATGGTGTGATGTATGAAAAAGAAGTTGAGGGGCAAAAAAAATTGTCTGTCAAACGCTCCACGTTCGTGATCGATCAACAGGGCAAGCTGCGTCATGTCATATACGGCGTGCAGGCGCACGGACATGCGCAGGAAATTCTTAATGTGATAAAGGAACTGAAATGAAAATCGCCAAAGACACGATTGTTTCGCTGAACTACGAATTGTTTGACTCGACCGGCGAATTGCTGGAAAGAGTCGAAGAGCAGATCAGCTATCTGCATGGCGGCTACGATGGCATCTTTCCGCTGGTCGAAGAAGCGCTGCACGGCAAACATGTTGGTGACAAAATCAGCGTCACCATGCAGCCCGATGACGCTTTCGGCGAATACGACCACAATCTGGTCGAAGTCGAACCGCGCAGCTCATTCCCGAAAGAAGTCGCCGTCGGTATGCAATTCGAAGGCGCACCCGAAGCTTCCGACGAGGATGATTTCCTGCTCTTCACCGTGGTGGAAGTGACCGATGACGAAGTGACCGTAGACGGCAATCACCCGCTGGCGGGAAAAACACTCACTTTCAACTGCACCGTCACCGGTGTGCGCAAGGCTAGCGTAGAGGAGTTGGAACATGGGCATGTGCATGACGAAGGTACCACTCACCTCCACTAAAAGACCTCTGCACAACTACTGCGCTCACTGATACGGCGTTAAAAAATGGCTCAAAATCCTCATGTGCTAAATGCACATTCCGGTTTTTCGCCATTTTTTGCCTTGTCTCAGCTTCGCTCGCTACGTTGTGCAGAGGTCTTTGAGCTGGTTAGGGTGCGTTCCACGGTGTCAATTCCGCCCAACCTTTGGTTGGCAGCGGATTGCCTACCTTTTGTGCACCAAACTACAAATCAAGTCTTTCAGCTAACCACTCCGCTACCTGATGCGCACCTGTTGGCACAACTGGCTTGGGTTGCGGGGTATTCCAGATTTCCCCCAGCACTTCAGCAATCCTTCCCTGTTCCAATGCCTGCCGCGAAACTTCGCGGCACAGGCAGTGTTGTTGCAGCCAGGTAATTAAAGCGGGGGATTCCGGCCAATCGGCGCGGCTAACATAGAGTACTGGCACACCACAACTTGCGGCTTCGACGAAGCTGCCATAACCGGGTTTGCAGATCAGCGCGTCGCTGCTGGCGAGCAGGTCGCTGAAGTTC
>JAYVKW010000151.1:0-6657 GCA_043768015.1 Gallionella sp. | reverse complement strand
GCCAATAGCGCCAACCAGGCACTGGATCGCATCATTAACTTCTTTCCGGATGAACGCCGTACGCAGTTACTGATGGACTTGTCACTTAACGTCAAGGCGTTTATTTCGCAGCGCTTGATCCCGAAAACGGACGGAAACGGTCGTGTTGCCGCGGTAGAAATTTTGCTCAATTCACCGTTGATTGCCGATCTGATTTTCAAGGGAGAGGTGAATCAGATCAAAGGAGTGATGGCGCAATCGCGTGAACTGGGCATGGAGACTTTTGATGGCGCGTTGTTCAGTCTGTATGAATCCGGCACGATCTCTTATGCGGAAGCGTTGAAGAACGCTGACTCGGTCAATGATTTGCGTCTGCGCATCAAACTGGAAAGCAAGCTGTCGACAGATCGGGACCTGATGAGCGGTACCGAAAATATGAAGCTTAATTAACGGCGATTGCTTCCCGACACAATTTTGTATTCCAGCAGACGGCATTCGATTGCACCGTTGAATAACGGGGTGCGCTTCGACGGAGACAGGCGCATCAACTTCAAGATGGCTTTGTCGGCGGTGAACAGATAAGCCGTCCATCCGCCGAATTTCTTTTTCAGTGCGTCGCCCAGCTTCGGATAAAGCTCGGCCAATTCGTCCAGTTCACCCATGCGCTCGCCATAAGGCAGATTCGCCACCAGCATGCCATGTTCTGCGGGTGCCGAGATTTCCAGCACGTTGGCTTGCTTCAGTTCCACGCATTCGGACAGCCCCGCTTCATCCAGGTTGCGCCATGCGGCCTTCAGCGCGTCGCCGTATAAATCGCTGCCATAAAGTTCCAGCGGTTTGGTCGGCAGCTGTGCGGCAATCGCCTGTTCGCGCATCGCATGCCATGTTGCAGCATCGAAATTTTTCAGTTTTTCAAAGGCAAAACTGCGTGCGATACCGGGCTGGATGTTGAGGGACATTTGCGCCGCCTCGATCAGGAACGTGCCGCTGCCGCACATCGGGTCGAGCAGTGGTGTGCCGGGCTGCCAGTTCATCAAACGCAAAATACCCGCCGCGAGATTTTCGCGCAGCGGCGCGATGTTGGCGTGCTGGCGCACGCCGCGCTTGAACAGCGCGTCGCCGGAGGTGTCCAGATACAACATCAGCTTGTTGTCTTCAATAAACACATGGATGCGCACGTCCGGCTCCAGCGTGTCCACACTGGGACGCTCGTTGCAGTGGGCGCGGAAACGGTCGCACACGGCATCCTTGACTAACAGGGTAATGAACTCCAGGCTTTTCAGCGGGCAGCGGATCGCGGTGGTATTCACGCGGATGGTGTGGGTGACATCAAACCAGCGCTGCCATTGCAATTCAAACGCGGCCTGGTATATATCCTGCTCGGTGCGGTATTGCGTTTCCGCAACGCGCCACAAGATGCGGCTGGCGATGCGGCTCTCCAGATTGGCGCGATAGCACAGCGCCCAGTCGCCGGAGAAATGCACGCCGCCCTCGGTACTGCGCGCGTTCTGCGCGCCGAACGTTTCAAGTTCGGCAAGTAATATAGTTTCCAGGCCGCGCGGGCAGGGAGCAAAAAAATCAGGCATAAGATTTAGAAAGGTTTTACGGTGACAAGGATGACGACAGCCATCAGAACAATAACGGGGATTTCGTTGAACCAGCGATAAAAAACATGGCTGCGGATGTTCTGGTCGGCGGCGAATTGTTTGACCAGCTTGCCGCAATAATAGTGATAGCCGATCAGCACCAGCACCAGCAGGAGTTTGGCGTACAGCCAGCCTCCGCTAATGCCGTAACCCAACCACAACCACAGGCCGAAGCCCAATGCCAGCCAGGCAATTGGCGTAACGAAGCGATACAGCTTGAACTCCATCAGCTTCAGTCGCGCAATTTCAGCAGGCTCGGTCGCCATCGCGTGATTCACGAAAATACGTGGCAGATAAAATAATCCGGCGAACCAGCTTACGACAAAAATGATATGAAACGCTTTAACCCAAAGCATAGTACTCCTACTGAGACAATCTTCGCCGGAACAACACCAGCGACACATAAAATCCGAATACGGTGTAGCCCAGCAACAACAAAACATGTAGCAGCAGACCAGGTGGCAATATACCATTCATTAACGGTCTGGCGATGTCCACCGCGTGGGACAGCGGCAGCACCGATGACACGGCTTGCAGCAACGGCGGCAGTTGCGCGACCGGGAAAAACACGCCGGATAAAAACATCATCGGCGTAATCACCAGCGTGAAATAGTACATGAAAAAACTGTAGCTAGGCGCCAGCGCGGTCATGATCAAACCGAGGGCGGCAAAGCATAATCCCACCAGCAGCGACAGAGGAATCAGCCACAGCGACAGCACAGAATGCGACAGCCCCATCGCCCAGATCACCACCAGCACCGCCAGTCCGGACAGCAGGCTCTTGCTGGCCGCCCACAGGATTTCCGACAGCACAATGTCATCCAGCGTGACCGGCGTATTGAGTATGGCCTCCCAGGTGCGCTGTTCGTGCATGCGCGCAAAGCAGGAGTACAGTGCCTCGAAAGTGGCGCTGTTCATGGTGCTGTAGCACACTGTGCCGGCGGCGAGGAACACCAGATAAGAGGTGCCGCCCATTTCCGGCAACAGGCTGCCGAGACCCAATCCCAGCCCCAGCATGTAGATCAGCGGGTCGGCCAGATGCCCCAGGATAGAGGTGGCCGCCATTTTTTTCCACACCAGAAAGTGGCGCTGCCAGATCGGGATGAAGCGCAGGCTCAGCTGTGGCAGAGCAAAGTGGTTGGAATTCATTTCAACACTCCAGTTATTGATCCGGCACGAATATGGTTACCACTCTGTCCCCTTAGTCCCCCCTTGTCGGGGAGAAGCCCTCAACCTCCCAGCCCCTTTTAATCAGGGGGAGAACCAGGGGGAAGCTTTTAAGCCTCCCGCTTAACAAGAAATTTGGCAAGGGGAGGTTTGGAGGGGTTGAGTTGCCAAGATTCAAGTGTTGCTTGAAACCAGGGTATCGCTCCGAAATTTTAATTCGGCCTATCCATCCGACCGCGCCATCCGACCGCGCATTTTCGGCAGAAGCCCGGCTTGTCTCGTGGCGGTTCTCGCAAGCCAATGCGCTGCCGCGATCTGCTAATTTCAAAATCAGCGATTTTTCAAAATGGATTCCATATTGTTTTCCAGGTCGTTCACCATCACCCAATCGGTGGCACCGGCCTTGCGCACCCTCGCCTCCCAGCGGGCTAGGCGATCCAGGTAGATGCGGGGGTCGGCGTTGTCGGTGCCCAGCTTGGTCACGTTCAATGCCACGATACGGATTCCGTCGAGCTTGATCGGGAAATCGCGCACGGTTCCCTTGCCCAGTTCTTCTTGCATATCGGAGAAAATGACGATGGTCTTGATGCCGGCCTTGGTCTCGTTCAGATATTCCGCTCCCTGGATCAGGCCGCCGGTGATGTCGGTATAAGCGCTGCCTTTGACGGTCTTGGCAAACGCTTCGATCTTGGTTTTGAAGGCGCGCTTTTGCTGGGTGGCCTGTGAGGGTCGCTTGTCGAAAGTGACCTTGGCGACGATGTCTTTTTCGCTGAAGCTGCGCGTCTCGACCCTGGCGACCGCGAGCGAATCGCCGGTGTTCAACGTGGCCAGCAGATAGCTGATAATTTTGGTGGCCTTGCCCATCTCTTTGGCGTAGGTGCCTGAGGTGTCAACCAGCATATACACCCCCTGGCTGTGCATACGTCCGTCACCGCAAGCGACCATGAGCGAGGTGGCGAACAGCATGATGCAGACTCGCAAATAGGTTCTCATGATGCGCTCCTTTGTTTGGCCTGGCCTTGGACAGGGTTGGTGTTGCGTAAGCCCAGCACCCAGCGCTCGATCACCAGCGGGATGACGATGGGGATGTCGTAGAGCAGTTCGAGCACTTTGGCGATGCGCCTGAACACGACACCGATAAACCTGAGCGCAAAACCGACCCCGCGCATGGTCTGCACCAGCAGTACGCCTATCACTGTACGCAGCGAATGCACGAAACTTTCCAGCGGGATCGCCACAAAAGCCAGCGCAAACGGCAACACGAAGCCCATAATCATCTGCCCGGCCATGGGGATGTTGGTCATCCAGTTATCCGTCACCGGCGCGGCGGTGGAGGCCAGATCGTGCATCAGCGAGGCTTTGTCGGCGATCAGCATGTCACGCATCAGTGCCAGCGACGATTCGATGGCGGCCAGGATAATCAGAAAAATCAGCGCAGCCCACATCAAGCGGCGACGCATCCGGTCTTCCATGCTGGCGATCCTGGGAAACAGTTGCGTGATGCGCAATGATTCCAGCAGGAACAGCCCCATCGACGCCTCCATCAGGACGATCACCAAGGCCGCCACATCCGAAGTTTTTAAGTTGTTGGTAATGTAATCGCTGGCGCCCACCATTTCCGACATGGGCAGGGCAATCAATTTGTAGTTGATGAAAGCGCCGCCCAGCGCGATCATCATCACCAGCCCGGAGATCGCCAACTGCACGAACGCGGACACATTCAGCGCGTGTTCGATTTTGCTGTCCTTGGCGCGCATGGCCGCGAATTGGGTCATGTCGTCGTCGATCTGTTTGGCGTTGCCTTGCAGGACCAACATTTTTTTGTCCATCTCCCCCATCAGCTTGTCCGCCGAGCGCCACAGCGGCTGCATCCCTTTGAGTATCTTGTGCCGCTCTTCATAGGAACGCCGGTACTCCACCACTGTCTTGTCATGAATTTTCTGGATCGACTTGTTGATGTCTTCCAAAAGTTTGCGCGGAATGTCGCCCCCCGATTTGATTTGCGAGACCGATTCGAGCGCGCCCACCCATTCAGGCGGCGGCGGAGGAACCTCGCCGCATCTGCGGTAATCCTCCTCGATGCGCGTGATCTCTTCCATCAGTTTGCGCTGCAAGGCGGGGAATTCCTGCATGTCTTTGCGGATGATGCTGCCCACGCGCTCGAATTCCCGGTCGATCTGCGCAGCCACGCTTTCCAGGCTGTGCGCCAGCAACACCGACTGGTTGCGCAAACGCAAGTTTTCCGCGCTCAAGAATAACCAGCGGGAAACAAACCGGGTGGACTGGGTGATTAGATTGCAAGATGAATGGATGACGCCGTGCATCGGCTTGCGCGCTGCGTACAGGAACAGCATCGCCAATATGCCCAAAACAAACACAGACAGCGCCACACTGCCAGGCCAAAACAACCACGAATGCCAGTCGATCATTGCGAATCCCCCTCGTTGATGTCTGCCGCCACTTTGCCAATAATGGGCATCGTTGCTTTACATCCGGGCGGGCGGCAGTGCCTCCCGAACCGCAGGACACTCTGCGCTTTCTGTCATCGTGCCGCAACCCCGCTTGTCCCGGCTGGGATACCGTTCATCCTGTTGAAATCGACGCTTGGAGGGCGGGCATGTTGCCCTCGCTCCCAAAAAATATGTGCAATCAGCGTTTCCCCCAGTGGGAAGCTACCGAGTTAAAGGAGTTAAAGGGTTAAAGGAAGAAGTTAAAGGGGCCAGGCTCAAATATTCTCCAGTTTGCACAGCACCACAGGGTCAGGGCTATAGTTGTAGCATTCATCATCACCCTACTCCCCGAACAATTTTCCCTGTCGTCGTTTGCTGCCCCCATTTGCGCATCGAATTACCTCATCTAACAACCACCGACCCCATTTTCTTTCATTCGCGCATCTCCCGTCCGGTGAGTTTCAAAAACACATCTTCCAGATTCGCCGGACGGTGCAGATAGCGCAACGCGCCATGTCCGCCCAGATGCGCCAGTAACGGCTGCGCATCGTCCACATAACAAAAGGCAGTTTCGCCGCTGACCTCAAAGCGCCGCGAAAACTGCGCCGCGTGTTGATGCGCCCACTCGGTCACCTGCTCGCCAAAAATTTCCACCACCTGCGGTTCAATGTGCTGGGCGATCAGGGCTTGCGGTGTATCCTGTGCAATCATGCGTCCCTCGTCGAGGATGGCGAGGCGATGGCACAGACGTTCGGCTTCATCCATGAAATGCGTGGTCAGCAATAGCGTTTTCCCTTGCGCGGTCAGTTCACGCAAACGCTGCCAGATCAAATGGCGCGCCTGCGGGTCGAGCCCGGTAGTCGGCTCGTCCAGAAAAATAATGTCCGGGTCATTCACCAACGCGCGCGCCAAGGTCAGGCGGCGTTTCATGCCGCCGGACAGGGTGGGAATTCTGGCATCGCGTTTAGCGGTGAGATTGGCGAATTCCAGCAACATCGGAATGCGCGCTTCGATCTCGCTCTCATGCATATCAAAATAGCGGCCATACACCCGCAGATTTTCGGTCACGGTAAAGTCGGGGTCGAGGTTGTCCATCTGCGGCACCACCCCCACGCGCAAACGCGCAGCACGCGCGTGCTGCGGCACGGCATGACCCAGCAAGCTCAGCTCACCCGCATCCGGCTCGATCAAGCCGAGCAGCAAGCGCAACGTGGTAGTCTTACCCGCACCATTCGGCCCCAGCAAACCGAAACATTCGCCGCGCTGGATGGACAGATTCAGCCCGTCCACCACCACTTGATCGCCGTAGCATTTGCGCAGATTGCGCGCACTCAATACAGCATTCATGTCTGTCTTCCAAAATGTTGCAATACGATTTGCTTAAGCTGAACCAATCTCCCGTGAAAGAAATGTCC